>JADJFV010000002.1:300000-408569 GCA_016708435.1 Leptospiraceae bacterium
TTCCATCTGCTCCTCTTCAAGTGATTGATTATCGGGATGAAATAGATCGTCCACAACCAAGATTAGATTTAATGAATGGAAATGGAATGACTACTACTGTTGGACGTTTACGACCAGATCCACTTTTTGATTTTAAATATGTTGTATTGAGTCACAACACAATTCGCGGAGCGGCTGGTGCTGCGATATTAAATGCGGAATTAGTTTACAAAAAAGGTTACTTGAGAGTAAAATAAATTGTCAGAACAAAATTCACAATTCTTTAGAGTAGTTGACTATAATCCCGCGGCGCAAAGCGTTCAAGGGATGGAGTCACGTGGGGATTTCCAATACAAGGGAATCTATCGTTTCTTTACGACTATCAGCGAGTGGACGGAAAAGTTTTTAGCCAATAAGATACTGCCCAACGCTGAGCAGTTGACTAGGGACATTAGTATCGAAAAAGACAAAGTGGATTTTTTTATCAATGAACTTTGTTTTAAAGCTAACCCACCTATCATAAAGAAAATTACAACTGTAGAGTTTGAATTAAGTGATATTCGAAAATCAGAAAATTTAACAACAGGACTTAGAAGAAACACTGTTTTTGCAAGACCTTCTACGTTAGATGCTGGTTCTTCGCAGCGTTATATCAATGGCTGCAACGAAAGAAGCGTTGCTGCCATAAAACGGGCAATTGCTGAGGTGCGTAATCCTTGGCATGGAGATAAATTTAAAGATTACGTGTTTACACGTATCAATGCAAATAAATTAAGTGATACCTATGCATCGTATGATGTTGGGAATTTATTTAATTGTCCCTACGATTCTAGCAAGCAATTGAAAGAGATAACAGTGAATACCCACTTGAAGCCTGTATTAAAAAAGTTGGTGGACGATAAAATACTTTTATTCTTTCGAAATGAAAAAGCACTTAAGTCAGCGAATAAATCCATTTTCCTTTACAATAGTAAAGATGAAATCATTGAAAGAATTGAAATTTACGTAAACTATCTCAAGAAATTTATTATTCCTTCTTTACAAAAGATTGGAGTGATAGGTGGAGTCTCTGACGAAGAATACTCAGACTTTGCCTCACTAGCTACAAAAGTTCTAACCTATATGGATGATTCTTATGGAGACCAAAAATACATGGTCGAAGAGCTAATCATCCTAGGTGCCTTCTATGAAAATTACAGGGAAGAGATTAAGAAGAAAGAGCAAAAGGATAGAATCATAGAAGTAGTTAAGTTAGTGGAGAATGCCGGTAAGCTCGTAGACATTGCAACTATTCGATTGAATGGAGAGCCAATTCCTAAAGATGTATTGCCGGCAATTATTGCCAATGAAAATATACTCTATTGTGAGTATGATGATGGCAGTAGTTTGTTTGAATTCTTGTTGCACAAATCCGCTGTTAACCTCGCGGCTGATTTAGCTAAGAAAATATTTCAAAGCACAGGCAATGATACAGACATACGCATTCTTTCTCGTATGAATATACACACGAGTATTGATGAGAATATAAAAAAAGATTTCTATGCAGCGGAGATGGAAAGTCTTTTTAAATACCTGCCATTCCTGACTAGAATGTGGCGCACCCTCATGGGAAATATCTATGTTACGAAAGCTGAAGCTGAACAGATTCGTCGCCAAAAAGAAATGGAACAGAAAAAGCGAATAAACGAAGCCAAAGCAAAACAAATTGCAAAAGAAAAATCAAAGCTTGTTGAAGAGCGAATGAAACAAATTGAAGAAATTGAGCAAGGCTTACCTGCAGCCGATGCAAAAGACAGTGAGCCAGATAAAAAGCTTTCGCCAGAAGAAGAAAAACAAGTTAAAGATGTTTTACAGGCAATCGTTACTGCACTAGATATTGCTTGGGATGCGAAGCTTTATCCTGATCGAGAATATGTTATGCAGAACGTCAAAACTGGAATGTCAGAAGACCAGTTCGTGATGTTTATGAAAAAGCATTCTCAAAAGGAAATATTATCTTTCCAAATAAAATCAAAAACTAATAAATATAAATGGCCTATCCTTGTATCGCGTCATTATCTCAAACGACATGGAAAGCGATTATTGGAAATTGCGAAACGTGAATCTGATACAGAGAGAAGGGCTCCTGCTCCTGATCAAGATAAATTTGATTTGTATACTTTTATGGAAGAGTTTTTAGAAAGAGTATTACCTAGGATATAATGCAGAATATCGAAAAATTTAGAAAAACCAAAATCATTTGCACATTAGGACCTGCTACTTCGGACATTAATATGATCCGAAAGCTAGCGGATGCAGGAATGAACATCGCAAGGCTTAACATGTCTCACGGTGATCATAAATTTCATGGCGATTTAATTCAGAAAATCAAAAAGTTAAACAAAGATTTAAAATATCCAATTGCTATCATGATTGATACGCAAGGACCTGAAATTCGCACAGGCGAAGTTCATACGGAGCTTGATTTAAAGGTTGGAGAGATATTTACATTCCATGTGATTCCAGGACAGGAATCTGAAGAAAAATCTGTATTTGTAAACTACACTGATATAATTGATGATTTAAAAATTGGCGACAAAGTCACAGTAGACAATGGATTAATCAACTTAGTCGTGCTAGAAAAAAAAGAAAAAGAATTAGTCTGTAGAGTCCTCGATGGGGGCAAACTCGGTAGCCGCAAACATATCAATCTACCGGGGATAAAGGTGAATATCCCCTCTATTACACAGAAAGATTTAAAAGATATTTTATTTGGTCTTGAGCAAGATATTGATTTTATCGCACTTTCATTTGTTAGAAGTCACGAAGATATTTTACAACTCAGAAAAATCATCGAGGAAAACAACGCTCACGCACAAATCGTTGCGAAAATAGAAGACGCAGAAGCAGTTAAGAATTATAAAGAAATTATCGCTGTGTCAGATGGAGTTATGGTTGCCCGTGGAGATTTGGGAGTAGAGGTAGAGCTAGAAGAGCTTCCAATCATTCAACGAAAAATTATCAAAGAATGTGCTGTGCAAGGCAAACGTGTAATAGTCGCAACTCACTTACTAGAAAGTATGATCCAAAATCCATTTCCAACTCGCGCAGAAGTTACCGACGTAGCAAATGCTGTATTTGAAGAAGCGGATGCTATTATGTTATCCGGTGAAACTGCTTCTGGAAAATTTCCGGTTCGTTGTGTAGAGATGCTTCATAAGATTGCAATGCGTATTGAATCTTCCGGTGGCGGAGTGGGTTATGTATTACAAAAAAAACCTAAGAATAAAAAAGAAGAACTTGCAAAGTCGGCTGCTCTTCTCGCTGACTCTCTTAAGTGCAATGCAGTAATCGTTATTACCCGCAGAGGAACAACTGCAAATAATATTGCTGCCTATCATCCTGAGTTTCCAATCATTCACGCATTTACAAATATGACATCTGTTCGTCGCAAGCTCTGGCTCAATCGCGGTATACTTCCTTACAGAGTAGATTTTTCGAGTGACCCCGAAAAAACAATTGCACTCGCCATTGAGACTCTCAAAAAAAATAATATGATTGGCGTTGGGCAACAGGTCGTTATCCTCTCGGATATTATTGCAGGCGAAGATCGCGTGGAAACGATTCAGGTTAGGGAAGTGAAATGAATTAATTGTTCGGGCGATTCGTTTGCAAATGTAGGTGATGCGCATATATGCGTCACCTACATTTGCAAACGACCGCGCTTTCACTCCGGTCATGTTTTTTCAAAAAGATAAAAAAACATGACCCCGTTCAATCGCTATCGCTAGAAATAAACATGAATTTATATTAGGTTTTAAAAATTAGAATTAACTGCCGTGCTAAAAAAGATTCTTCAATTCTTTCTTGTCTTTATTCTAACATTTGGAATTTTTTCCTTTATCCAAGAAGAAGTGCTCGATTCCTCACAGAAATATTTCCCTTCTTTTCAAGAATACATTCCTGATTCTTATTATACTATAAAAAATCTATTTAAAGAAGAGCCCAAAAAAGAAGAAGTAAAAGTAAAAACAAACCTCTATGCAGGGGATAATTATGAGTATTTGCTTTCGTTTCTACAGAAACTTTCTGAGCTAGAGAAGAATAAAAAACAAGTTGTTCGAGTTTTGCATTATGGAGATTCAATGCTCTGGTCGGATATGATTACATCTGGTATAAAAGAAAAATTCCAAAAAGACTTCGGTGATGGAGGAAGGGGACTCGTTCCTATTACGAATCAACCATCTAGAAAAGTTTTACTTCATAAAAACCTCACGGATGAAACTCAGTTTACATGGAAAAATTTAGACCATAGACAATTCATTAATCCACAAATTGGATTCTTAGGAGAAGCGGCTATTCCAAATTATCCAAGAGTCACGATGAAGCATGAAATGGATGGAACAAAGGTCGGATGGACAAAAGCTGAGCTTTTCTATCGTAGTTCGCAGGCAGGAAGTCCACTCACTGTAAAAGCAAACTATCAAACTATAAAAGATAAAGTTTTACAACCACTCGACGAAACTAGAATAACACAAACAAACGCGGATATCTGCAATCGGGTTCATTTTAAATTAGAAGATTCTTCTCTTCTTCAATTAGAAATCAGCCCTATTTCTCCTTCGCAAACTGTATTTGATGCCATTAACTTTGAAACAGATTCCGGGCTTGCGTATTCGACTGTTTCCAGACAGGGCATAGAAGTAGGAGACTTACTTTTAATTGAAGAAAAAAGTCTAGCATGCGGGTTTACTCACTATAAGCCGGACTTAGTGGTGTTTCAGTTTGGAGTAAATGAATCAGAAAATCTAGCGCGTAAGGCGTATATAACTCCTGAAAGTTATCGTCAGAATCTAGAAGATGTAATTATTCGTTTTAAAAAAATATTGCCGGAGGCTAATCTACTCTTACTCTCTCCGATTGAAAGAATTTCTAGAAATGAAAAAGGCGAAATGCGAACAATGCCGGAAATTCTCTTGATACGAGATACCCAAAAAGAAGTAGCCGAGAAATACAAGATTGCATTTTTTGATAGCTTTACGGCTCTCGGCGGCGCTGGGCAGAATGATATTTTATCTGAGAATGGATTTATGCAACCGGATAAGACGCATTTGACGCGAAAAGGCGGAGAGTTCTTTGCAGAAGTGTTTTACTCTGATTTCTTTACGCATTATAAAAAGTTCAATGGAGTAGTAGAAGAGACTCGTAGGCTAGACTTAGAAAAATTAAAAAAAGAAAAAAACAAAGAAGTCAATTTTGTATCTAAGGCTTATTTTTATTTCTTTTTATTTGTTTGGATTACATCTGCCTTTCTAACACGTTACCCGGAATGGAAAATTGGTTTTCTTGCCATTGTGTCTTTTTATTTTTATGCAACATGGAATTTTTACGCGCTCGGCATTATTTTAATTTCTACAATCATTGATTACTTTTGTGGATTGCAGATTTATAAAAAGCAGCAGTCGGGGAGCAGAGGAACATTTTACTTGGTCTTGTCGCTTACTTCCAATTTATCTATCTTGTTCTTTTTTAAATACTATGATTTTGCCATTAGCCTCTTCAATGGAATTTTGGTCAATGGAAGTCCAATTCAAATACCACTTTTGCATTTAATTCTTCCTGTTGGAATTTCCTTTTATACTTTTCAAACTCTCTCTTACACAATTGACATTTGGCGAAAAAAATTAATTCCAGAAACAAGGCTCGTTCGTTTTGCTGAGTATGTTGCTTTTTTTCCGCAGTTAGTTGCAGGTCCGATTGTGCGGGCAACAGAGTTTTTACCCGGTCTCAAAAGCAGAGGAGAGCATTTTAAATTAAAGTATATCAATTTTTCAAGTGGAGTATTTCAAATTCTTGTTGGTGTGATAAAGAAGATTCTAGCAGATCGTATGGCTTTTGGAATTGTCGATGGAGTTTACGCAAATCCTGATATGTATAGCTCTCTTGAAATACTCGCAGGTCTTTATGCTTACGGAGTGCAAATCTATTTTGATTTCTCCGGTTACTCCGATATAGCCATTGGATCTGCAAAGATATTGGGCTATCACTTGACTCTCAATTTTAATCGACCATATACATCTTATTCCATTACGGATTTTTGGAGACGATGGCATATTTCTCTTGGAAGTTGGTTCAGGGATTATCTCTATATACCGCTAGGTGGAAATAAAAATGCAGTCTATCGAAATTTACTATTCACATTTATTCTCTGCGGTATCTGGCATGGAGCGGGAATTCCTTTTTTTATCTGGGGAATTTATCATGGTGCCCTATTGGTCATTGAACGAGTTACAGGCATTCATAAAAAAGAAAATCTTTTTCTACGTGCGGTTACTTTGCATTTAGTGCTATTCGGTTGGATTATATTTAGAAGTGATAGCTGGCTTACCTTTAGCCGCATTTTGCAAAATCTTTCCGGACTCAGTTATCATACGAATAATTTAGAGACTTGGATTGTTTGCTTTTTGGTTTTGTATTATTTGTATGAATTATTCCATGCAAAGCTAATCGGATACTTGCGACTAGTCTGGTATAAGTCGCCTGTCGTTATACAGGGATTTTTTGCTTGTCTTTCTATTTTATTTGCTTACTACTTACATCGTGCGGAAGTGAAGCCGTTTATTTATTTCCAGTTTTAAACTCCGATGTTTTCTAGTTGACAACTCGCTGCTTTTCAGCAAACACTCAGGATATGAAATTATTTTATTACATTGCTCCGCTTATTCTTTTACTATTCATTGGTTATTCTTTTTTTAATGATTTTACAAAGACAAAAAACAATTCTCGTGAAAATGAAATGGGTAGTATTAGTGAATCAACAAATTCGAATACCACTAAAAAGAAAGGCAGAGCGAACGCAAAATCTTTGTTTGATGAAGATGCAAAATTTCTAGAATTTCCTGATCTTGGATTAGAAGAGTTAGACGCAGATGCCATTACTCCAGCCGAAAAGGAAAGACGAAAAAACTCATTATCGAAAAATCTAAGAAACTTGCCAATCTATTTCCGCATAATTCCGTTATACCGCGAGAGTTATCTGCCGAAGAAGCAAAGAAACTAGCCGAGACAAATCAAAAGATGGCAAATATACAAAATCAATTCTTACAAAATGAGAAAGTTCCCAAAGAAGATAGACTTTTCTATTATAAAGAAAGATTAAAGACATCGAAAGACAGACTAGAGATTTTTCGTTACGCTCTAGGGTTAGAAAATGCAGGTGTATTCGATGAAACTAAATTGGAGGGATTCTTAAAAGAGCGATATGAGGTATTTGTAGAAAACGAAAAAGCCTATACAGATGAAATTGCAAAAGTAGAGAAAGAGTAATTGAAAAAAATTCTTGTAAACAATAACGATTGTGAATGATGGAAGTATGAAACAATCTATTTTGATTACGCAATGCCTCCAAAACGATTTCACAAAACTAATTGGGAAGTTTGACGGAATTCCAAATTTGCTACACGTTGGCTTTGAAGAAGCACGTCGTCTTCTGAGCGAAAAAGTAGAAGAGGGACCAATCACAACAGTAATGGATTGGGCGTATCACACTCCTGTGGAAAATCTCAACATCATACATATTCGAGATTGGCATAATCCCGATGATCCGCTACAGAAAGATCACTTGACTCAATTTGGAAATCATTGCATTCAAAATACAGAAGGCGCAGAGTTTGTTTTCGCAAAATCAATATTACCCAATAGAACTCATCATATAGTAAATGCATCTGGACTAAATGATTTTGTAAATACGAATTTAGACGAATTACTCGCGCCTTATAAATCAGAGCCTGTGAAGGTAGGGCTAATGGGAGTTTGGACGGAAGCAAAGATAACTTTCCTAGCTTATGATTTAAAAACGCGCTACCCTAATTTTGAAATAGCGGTATGCTCTGCATTATGCGCTAGCTCTTCTAGAACTATGCATTTTATTTCACTCGATCAACTAACGTCTATTTTGGGAGTGAAAGTATTTTCTTCTGTGGGAGATTTTACAAATTTTTTAACAGGAACTTTGCCAAAGATAGAGCACAAAATTCAAGACAAGAAAGCAATTCAGTTAAAATTCTCTGATCCGAATTATGCTATATCCGATGTTGATACTCAGATTTTACTTTATTTGTATAGAGATGCAAAGGAAGTAGAATTTCTTTGTTTGGATGGAGGATTTTCAGGAAACGTAGTTTTAAAAGCGCGGGCAATGGATAAGTTTGGACATTATCAGGTGCCAACAGTCATTAAAATAGGCAAACGCGAATTAATCGGTAAAGAAAGATCTTCCTTTGAAAAAATCCAAGAAGTTCTAGGAAATAACGCTCCCAATATCGTAGACTTTGCGGAGCTAGAAGACCGAGGAGCGATTAAGTATCGTTATGCGGCAATGCTTGACAATGGTGTAAAGACTTTTCAAAAATACTACGGTGTAGTAGATGATATGGAAAAGATCAAACACAAATTGGAGATAATCTTTAGAAAGCAACTCGGTAGACTCTATGATGCATCTACAAATGAAAAAATAAATTTACTCGAATATTATGAATATTCAAATAAATACGCATCTTCCATTCGTAAAAAAGTAGAATCCATTATAGGCGCCCCGGCAAATGGGCATACTCTCAATCTACATGGATTTGCATTCCCGAATGTGTGCAATTTTTATGAGCGCGAACTTTCTGGACTCAAAGAAAACATTACTCCATATCATTATGTTTCTTATTTGCACGGTGACTTGAATGGAGCAAATATCATTATAGACGCACAGGAAAATGTTTGGTTAATTGATTTCTTTCATACACACAAAGGTCATATTCTAAAAGACTTAATCAAACTAGAAAATGATATTCTCTATATTTTCATGACGATTAACTCTCTCGATGAGTTTAAAGAAGCTGTGCAGCTAATAGACATTTTGCTTGATGTTCAAAATCTAGGTGAGCCACTTGATCTTTCACTCAAGAATAATTATAAATTTCCGCAAATTGCAAAGGCGTTTGAGACAATCGCCATTATGCGCTCCTATTATCCTGATTTGATTCATACCGACAGAGACCCATATCAATTATTTGTTGGACTCATGCGTTATTCTATGCATACGCTTTCCTTCGATGAATCAAATGATTGGCAAAAGAAATTAGCCTTGTATGCAGGAGCTACTTGCTCTGCAAAGATAAAGAATACTTTACAAACCACAAATGATCTTCGTGTGGATTTTATTGAAAATCCTACTGACAAAGGAGAGGGTAAGATGGGTTTGACGATACTCCCCGGTCGTAAAGATAGAGCGAGAAGTATTACCGTAGACGTTAAAGCAATCAAGTCCAATGAAATAAATGCAGTTATATCTTTAATCACAGAATTGGAATACGAAGAGTTTGGAGTGCAAAGACTTAAGTCAGCATACGCGGATGCCGGATTTGCTACTTGTTATTTCTCGATTATAGATCAGGGGATACCGGATTATGCCACAATGGATAAAAATTTAAACTGGATGCATGAAATCCTGTCTAAGAAACAGAATGTATTGATTCATTGTGTTGGAGGACTTGGACGGTCTGGAACAGTTGCGGCATGTTATTTAATTAAATACTATGGACTTAGCGCCAAAGACGCAGTAGCCCGTGTGCGAAAGTATCGCTCACTGCGAGCTGTTGAGTCAATTGAGCAGGAAAGATTTATTGAAGAGTTTGCGAAAAGGAAATTTTAACAGGAATATATAGAGAATGGAAGAATTAGTAAAAACAGAAGAAATTCAAAAAGCAAAAGAAAAAATCGGTGGACTCTTAGAAGAGTTGAAGAAAGAAATAACGGGGCAAACACTCGTTATTCGAAATATCATGACTTGCCTTGTTGCACAGGGGCATGTATTATTAGAAGGGATGCCGGGACTTGCAAAGACCTTACTTGCTAAGTCGATTGCACAGAGTATTGACCTTTCCTTTAAACGAATACAGTTTACTCCTGATTTGCTCCCGGCTGATTTAATTGGGACTGTGATATTTAATCCGAAGACAGCTAATTTTGAAACTAGAAAAGGTCCGATATTTACAGGAATTCTCCTTGCTGATGAAATAAACCGTGCTCCTGCAAAGGTTCAGTCTGCACTCTTACAGTGTATGGAAGAGAGACTTGTGACGATAGGCGATACAACTTTTCATTTAGATGCGCCGTTTATGGTTTTAGCGACTGAAAATCCAATTGACCAGGAAGGAACTTACCAACTACCGGAAGCGCAGATGGATAGATTTTTAATGAAGGTAAATGTAGATTATCCGGGAGAAGCAGAAGAAGTCGCGATACTCAGTCAGCATGGAAGTGTAACTTCTAAAAATAAAGAAATCAAAAAAAGCATCAGCCGAAAAGAAATACAAGAAATTTCTTCTCTTTCTGATAAAATTTATATAGATGAAAAATTAAAAGACTACATTGTTAAATTAGTTCGTAACACTCGCCCCCAAACTTCCAAGCTAGATGAAATCAAGCCTTACGTTAAACACGGAGTATCCCCTCGTGCCTCTCTTGCGCTCCTTCGTTGTGCGCGAGCAAATGCTTTATTAGAAGGAAGAAATTTTGTAGTGCCCGAAGACATTCGCTTCTCCATTTACGAAGTCATGCGCCACCGTATGATCCTAACCTTCGAAGCAGTCTCCGAAGACGTAACAGTGGATTCTCTAATCAAAACAGTCCTAGAAGTTACTGCACTACCTTAGTATGATAGAAAGGACTATAATAAAAGGGTTTGGGCAGTGCCCAAGCCGCCGGCAGGCAAAATTAGCCCAGTCCAGCACGGCAGTGCTGGTGCCCCTGCGAAAGGCACGTTAATGATACTAAAAGAATTAGAAAAGTTAATCCAAGAGATTGAATTAAAATACAAAAAGAAAATTCGCAGTAATCGAGCGGGGTCAATTCTTGTTAACCGCTCTGGAAGAGGGATGGACTTTAAAGAGTCGCGGGTTTATATGTATGGGGACGATATACGATTTGTTGATTGGAATGTTAGTTCTAGAATGGGTGAGCTATATGTAAAACTTTTTCACGAAGAGAATGATAGAACGATCAATGTTTTCTTGGATATTTCCAAGTCCATGTCGTTTAACGGTGCAAATTCCTATACAAAGTTCTTTATTGGATTTCAATTCCTTGCGTTTATCGCACTCTTATCACTCAATACGGGAGATAGAATCAATATTGTTCTATATTCCGACAAAATAGAATTTGTCGCACTAGGTATTAAATCAAAGGCAGAAGCTTATCGCATCTTACGAAAGATAAATGAAACTCCTCAGGCAAATAAAACAGATCATCTTTTGCCTTTGCAATATCTAAAAAATAAAATTCCCCGCAATTCGATTTCCTATATCATAAGCGATTTTGCAGGGATAACAGACCTTAGCCCGTATCGCTCTCTTCTCGCTATACATGAGTTATACGCAATTCGAATTACAGATCCAATTGAGAATATAGATAATAAAATACTGAAAAATTTCTTCGTTCAAAATCTAGAAACAAGTCTAGGTGGAGATTATTCTTCTACTTTTAATTCCGATTCGGAAATACTAAATGAATTTTACAGAGCGAATTTGCTCAATCTCAAGACTGATTCAGATTTGGGTAAGTCAATAGTGCGGTTTTTAAACAGATGAAATCATTATTTAGATTTAAGAGTATTGTTTGTTTGTCATTCCCGAAATCTTTAATCGGGAATCTCTACTTCTTGAGACCCCCGATTAAAGATTTCGGGGGTGACATGAAAAGAATATTGCTTTGTCTATTATATCTTTGTCCTAGTCTACTTCTTGCTGAAGTCACCGAGTCGTATTCGAAGAAGTCTGTGCAAGTAGGGGAAGAGTCTGTTCTTGAAGTAAAATTTCAAACTGGTGATGTGGTAGAATGGAGTTTGCCTGCAAAAGGATTTTTTTACTCTGAGAAAGATGCAGAAACACCGATAGGCGAATTAAAAGAAATTACGCAAACTACAACCGAGTTAAAATTTACCTATGTGTATTTTGAGCCCGGAAAGTTTACTGCAAAATTGAGTTGGAAGAATGCAAATGGGGAAGTCGCACAAAGCCAGGAGGCTTTAGAAGTTAAATCTGTATTAGCCGATGAAAAAGAGCCACTTGATATTGCAGAGCCGATTGCGTTTTCCGGTCAATACATAGTAAGGTTATTAACTTTTATACTCATAGGCTTAGCTGTAGTGACCGGGCTTGCGTATTTACTATTTTATTTTAATAACAAAAAGAAAGCTGCTATTAAAGATGCATTGTTTGAAAAGTTAGATGTAGAAGAGAATGTAGATTTTTACAAAAAACAATTAGAGAATATGCTGTTGAATGCTGAGTTGTCTCACAAGGAATTTATATTTCATCTTTCTGGTTATATCAAAGAAAGAATTGGAAGTAAGTTACAAACTTCGATCATGCACTTAACGCAAACAGAATTGCACGACATTTTGCAAACGGATTATCGTGTGGCAAATGTAGAGTTACTCTCTATAGACAATTATTTTAATTCTGTAAAATATATGCCGAACGAAGAACAGATTACTCGCGATAATGCGCTGGCTCTCGTAAAATATTGGGATAAAATACTCGCTAGATGAACTACTTTGAACGACCAGAACTTTTATATTTAATTCCATTTGTATTGGTATACGCCTTTTTCTTTTGGAAAATGAATTTTCATGAGAACAAAATGCGACTTAGCATTGGAATCCAAGCGGATACTGTAAAATTTCCAATTCTAGAAACCGTGAAAAAGTATTTTCCTTTTTTGCGGTTTATCATTGTTATCTTGATGATACTTTCGCTTGCTGGACCGGGCACACAATCTAGTCTACTACCAGATGAAAAGAACGGAGTCGATATGATGATCGCTATTGACGTTTCAGGCTCCATGGTTAGAAGCAATGATTTTCTACCTAAAAATAGACTCGAAGTCTCGAAAGACTTAATTAAAAACTTCATCAAAAAGCGAATCAATGATAGAATGGGACTTGTTGTCTTTGGAGGAGCGGCTTATTTGCAGTCGCCGCTCACGAATGATATTGAATCTCTCGTAGAAGTGGTTTCCGAAATTAACCAGAGCACAGTAGACGAGCAGGGGACTGCTATTGGAGATTCAATTATTCTTTCTACGTATCGATTGAAAAACTCGAAGGCTAGATCGAAGGTGATGATTGTAATTACAGATGGCGTTTCGAACACAGGAAAAATTGATCCAATTACAGCGGCGGATACTGCTGATAAGTTTGGAATTAAAATTTATACGATCGGAATTGGAAAAGATTTGCAAGGAGAATTTGAAACTGACTTTGATAGCTTGCAACAGATCGCAGAAAAAACAGATGGACTTTTTTATCGGGCAACGGATTCGAACGAGTTTGCGGAAGTTCTCAATTCCATTGACACCTTAGAAAAAGACAATCTCAACGTGAAGCCAAGGATTTTTGTAGAGCCTCACTATATGTATTTTCTACTTCCTGCAATTCTTCTTTTAGTTTTTGATTTTCTGATTCGAAGTTTCTATCTCAGGTATTATATATGAAAAATTTGGACTTCTATCATTTACTCCTTCTTATCCTCCTTGTTGCATCAGTGGGAGTTTACATATTCTATAAAATTAAACAGAGAATGGATATTGATACATTTATCAAGGTCTACCCGGGAGTTAAGGCTAAGATGAGTATGCCGCCGAATTGGCTTCTTAGTATTCGATATACTCTCTATGTCATCGTGACTATTCTATTAGTGATTGCGATATTAAATCCTTCCTTCTCTGAGGAAGCAGGCGTGGAAGAAAAATCTGTTTCCGGAGTAGACATTGTATTTTTAGTAGATGTGAGTCTTTCTATGAATGCGACAGACGCTCTACCGAATCGACTTTCTAAATTCAAAGAGACCGTCTTACGCCAATTACCCGCTCTCAATGGAAATCGTCTCGGAATCATTGCCTTTGCGGGAGTTCCTTTTTTGTATTGTCCTATGACAACAGACATTGCGGCATTTTCGGATTATGTGCGTGGTCTTGATGTAGACATGATTCCCAACACAGGCACGAATTTAAAAAGAGCCTTCGGGAAAGCAGAAGAAATTTTTAAATCAGGCAAGGTCTTGCGAAATAAAGTATTGATATTAGTAACTGACGGCGAAGACATAAAGGAAGCACACCATCCAAAATAGATGCTGATATTTTAATCTGGGGAGTCGGAACAGAAGAGGGGGGAAATATTTTTTACAAAGACGAGCAGACTGGTGTATCGGGCTTTGTCACTCGCACAGGAAATTTAGTCAGCGACAAGTCCAACCCAGAATTAATCCGCACTAAACTAGATGAAGAGTTTCTATTAGAACTTGCAGCAATCCAAAAAGCGGATTACACCAATATATCTGCAAACCCTGCGAGCGCCGACAACCTGCTGCAAAAAATTAACTCCATGAATAAAAACACATCCTCTAAATTATCCAACCTATTTAAGAAAGATGGTTACCAATTTTTTCTTTTCCCTGCTGTTTTTCTTTTACTTCTTGATATGAGTTTGTTGGAATTTTTATTTAAGAAGTATACTGTCATTTCGAACCGAGCCTAAGCGAGCGTGAGAAATCTATCTGACAAAAGAACGGTAGTTTTAAGCAAGATAGACCTCTGACGGTGATGCTGTTCGAGGTGACAGGAGAATAAAGAAATGATGAATACTTGGCTAATAGTAATTATCCTAGCTATCGGAGTCGTTATTAATTGTTTTCCTAAAGAAAATATTATTATAAAATCCAAAAAAATAGTTTTAGACAAAGCTACTTTGTCAATGAAACAGGATGATTTTATTGAAGTAGATGAAGAAGATTTGAGTTATTGGAGATCTATAGATAGAAAGTTTAATTTTTTCAGAATACAGTTCAAAGATGTTTCGAAATCTTATCGGGAATATGACTACGAAGTCAAAGGCGTTAAGTATAAAAAGATTTTTGTATGTTTGAATTTTGATGATTGGCGAGAGCGAAGATTTTTTTTATGGAGTCTATTTCGGGATTATGAAGAAGAGATTAACTCTATGGTAAATATTACAGTTGTTCTCAGAAGTGTTTATTCTGCAAGCTACGTTAGTAGGGTGAAGGTAAGTGATTGTTTAATTTTAACTGGAGCTTTTGAATCTAAAGACATTCTGCAATAGAAAGAAAATTAAAATATATCATAAAGTTTCTACGAGTGACATCTATCCTGAATTTCCCTCTAAAAAAATAGTTTTACATATACTTAAAAGATTTACATAAAATCATTAAAGTTTTAAGTATACTTAAAACTTTAATATAAGGCTAAAATCAATGGATTTTGAAATAGCAGACTTTCCTTTTTTAAAAAGAGAACTCTATGTAAATCGGTTTCTCCCATTTTTGGATAAGAACATTATAAAAATTCTCACTGGTCATAGACGAGTGGGTAAGAGCTATATGCTGTTTCAAATTATTGAGATGCTACGAGAAAAAGGCATTAAGTCTGAGCAGATTGTTTATATAAATAAGGAATTAGCAGAATTTGCATCCATTAAAAACCACAAAGACCTTTTATCCTACATCGAAAAATTAAAGAAAAAGAAGAAACAAAAAATTTATCTCTTCATTGATGAAGTTCAGGAGATAGAAAAATTTGAAACAGCACTTCGAAGTTTACTGGCAGAAAATCTTTATGATATTTATTGCACAGGAAGTAATGCAAATATTTTATCGGGTGAGTTGGCAACCAATCTAGCTGGTCGTTATATTGAATTTAAAATTTACAGTCTTTCGTATCCAGAATTTCTTAACTTTCATAAATTAAAAAATAACAAAGACAATTTATTGCAATATTTTAAATTTGGAGGATTACCTTTTTTAATTCATCTAGAACTCAAAGAAGAAATTGTATCAGAATACATGCGCAATATTTATAATACAATTTTGTTAAAAGATGTAGTTGCTCGTTATCAACTTAGGAACGTTGCTTTTCTGGAAAGACTTTTGGAATACTTAGCGGATAATACGGGTAGCCTCGTGTCAGCTAAGAGTATTAGTGATTTTCTGAAATCCCAAAGAATCAATATATCACCTAATGTTATTTTGAATTATATTTCTTATCTAGAAAGTGCATTTATTATTTTTAAGGTGCAACGAGCAGAAATTGGAGGAAGAAAAATATTTGAAATTGGAGAAAAATACTATTTTGAAGAAATAGGAATTCGTAGAACCTTACTAAACTCTAACATCTCCGATATTCATAAAGTATTGGAAAATATCATTTATCTGCATCTGCGCATTGCCGGCTATGATGTGCGCATTGGTAAACTTGACAATAAAGAAATTGATTTTGTATGCTCTAGGAAAGATGAAAAGCTTTATATTCAAGTTGCCTATTTGATTCCTGATGAAAAAACATTCGAGCGAGAATTTGGAAATCTTCTTCTAATCAAAGACAATTTTCCCAAGTATGTGGTTTCAATGGATGAAAGGGCAGAAGGCAATCATAACGGCATTAAGCATATACATATTCAGAACTTTCTAACTAAAATCATAAAAGATACTTTACCTTAACTTTTCATTATTCTTATGCCTATCTTTATCGCGTGACGTATTTTTCTCGATGGTTTGTTTTAATGCATCTTCTAAAGAAATTCCCATTTGGTTGGCGAGACAAATCAATACAAATAATACATCACCCATTTCCGATGGAATTGATTTTTCTAAATCTGACTTTTTAAAAGACTGATCTCCATAAGTCCTAGCGACTAATCGTGATAATTCCCCAACTTCTTCCATTAAGAGAGCAAGATTAGTCAATTCACTAAAATACCTTACACCAATGGTAGTAATCCATTCATCAACTTGTTTTTGAGCCTGGTTTAGAGTTAAATCGTTGTTATTCATAATGGCTTTACTCCTGTCACCTCGAACGGTATCATCGTCCACCATTCGCTCGGTCGCGAACCAGCGCCTTCGCAAGGTCTATCTAGCTTAATACTATCATTGTATTGTAATATAGATTTCTCACGGCGCAAATTTTGATGCTGCTAGTTCGAAATGACTGTTCAAATTTTCGCCCTTATCCTCATCTGTGTCCATCGGTGTCCATCGGTGTTAAAATCTTTTCCAAAAGTATATCTGTAATTTCTGGATAACAGCCGCCGCTTAGATGGTGGACGTCTACGAATTTCTGGCATTGGATGGAGCTAGCATAGTCAACCAGGTTTAATACGGGTATGCCGCTTTTGTTTGCGAATTCGATTTTGTCTTTCCACCATACTTCATAAAAATCTGATTCATCAAGAAGTTTTTGTAATGGTTTAGAAATTATGGGTTTGTAGACTATAACTTTTATATTGTTTTGCTTGCAGGTTTCTAAAAATTTTTCAAAGAACTTTTTTTGTGCAGTAGATTCCTTGAAAGATTTGTTTCCCTGTTTACGAAAGGCTTGCGCGTAATAGCTCTTAGACTCTTTTTCGAAAACATCTTCTGGTATTTCATGGATGATTGGATTTGGAATCCCGCCATTGTTTTGCTTGGTTGCGAGATGAACCATCGAGTTAAAATATTCGAATCCGGCAATCTTGTTTTTATCTTTGATTCTTTGCATTGCGATGTTTAGTCTGGGAGGGAAACGCACTACACTAAATAGATTCGCATGAACAAAACTTTCCATTTCATCACTAGAAAAAATATCTTTATTTTCATACATGAATTTCCAATCATAGGAAAACTTTAAAGCATATTCATTGGCTGCATCCTGAAAAATTTCCGGTATGATTTCCAAAACCGCATAGTCTATCTTTGCCCCTGTATTCAGCACTGTTTGTAAATTATAATACAAATAGGATGGAGGTGCCATTGGTGCGGAGAAGTTATATGTCGTTATCCGTTCATCTTTTTCGTGAATGTATTTATGAGAAAACTCTCCCATATGAGATGTGCCGAAAAGGATTAAAAGTTTCTCTTCAGGCTTCTTGTTAGATTGGTATGCGAGCAGTTGTTCAAGTAAGGCTCCTTTCTCTGCGTAGAATGAATACTCAATCCTTGACTCTGTGTATTTTCTAACAAAGTCAGTCCCGAAAAATTTATCGAAGCAAAAAATAAATCCTGCGAGTAGGAGGGGGTATAATAAAAATTTGTGTTTTAAAAATGTTTCGTTCATAGTTTAGAATTGGAAGTATACAAATTCCTTTCCGGATTTGCTATACAGACTGATGAGGAAAAGTAAAATTATATAGGCGAGTGGGATTAAAATTTTTCTCGATTTTAGAATCCAATTTGGAACAGCCTCAAAGTATTGAGCGAGTTGAATGATAAAACTAAAAAAACATAAATAGAGAATTGTTTCAAAGTCAGTTACGCTGATTGGGTTTCCAGAAGACACTGTAAGAATTTTTTTCATGATTAACAGATAATCGCCCATATTGTTAGATCGGAACATTATGGCTCCAATAACGAAAACATGGTAGGCATAGAAAATACAAACTAATTTCCACAAGAAACTAGTCGATGTTATCCGCCAATTGAATCTTTCGAATACTCTTTCTAGAGCCAAGATTACTCCATGGTAAAAACCCCAGAGGATATAAGTGAAATTTGCCCCATGCCAGAGTCCACCCAATGTAAATGTTAGTATCAAATTAATATAAGAACGAAATTCACCCTGTCTATTTCCTCCGAGCGGTATATAAAGATAATCCCTTAGCCATGTAGACAGTGTGACATGCCAGCGTTGCCATAAGTCTCTAGCTGAATCTGCAAGAAAGGGTGAACGAAAATTTTCAGGAATTCTAAATCCGAGTAGAAAGGCGCATCCACGGGCTATGTCAGTGTAACCGCTAAAGTCACAATATATCTGCCAGGTGAAAGCATGTGCAACTAATAGAATAGTAATCCAATCATAATTAGCCGGAGCAGTCCATACCGGATCAATGAGCAGAGCCAGGTTATCAGCGATTAGAACTTTCTTTAAAATTCCAAGTGCAATGAAGCTGAGACCGGGCGAAAGATATTCTGGCTTTGCTTTGATGTTTTTTAATTCAGGTAGAAAATCCTGAGAGCGCATAATAGGACCAGCAATCAGTTGGGGGAAAAACAAAATAAAAATGGTAAAATCAAGTAGACTGATTTCCTTTTCTACTTTCTTTCTATAAACATCAATTATATAAGCAAGCATTTGAAATGTGTAAAAGCTGATTGCTAAAGGAAGAATAATTTTAAAGGTGGTGCTAGTGCGGAGATTGGTTAACGCTGATATTCCGCTTAAACTTGCAAAAATATCTGTGAAGAAGTAAAAATACTTAAAGAGTCCTAGGTTTACTAAATTGATTATAACGGCTGTGTTGATTAGCCGCTTCGATTGATTTTTATGAAGTAGGTGGATGAAATAATAATTGATTCCCACGACTGCCAGGAAATGAACCAGAAAACCAAGACTCCATGAACCATAAAAGACGATAGACGCAATTAATAGCCAGAATTCTTTTCCCTTCTGATTTGGAATTGACCAGAATACAATGTAGACAACAAGGAAGAAGGCTGCAAATAGCAAAGATGTGAATAACATAGATTTAACGCTTCTCCAATTTATTTCTTGTCATTTTTTATTAACTCATTCATATTATTTTTAAGATAATCACCGAGGGCTTCGGAAAATAAAACGGCGCCATTGTGATTTAGATGAATTACATCGTAGCAATACTCATCTCCATTCTTTCCGTAAAATACATTTCGAAAGTCAACGAGAATTGGATTCGGTGGATTTATTTTCTCCAATTCTTCTTTCCAAACCTGGACTCGTCCAGCACCGCCTAGTTGAGATTCAATGGCGTTGCTATAGGGCGCGAAAATATTTATTATTTTAATATTCTTTTTCTGAATATGGGAGTAAATGCTAGCTAGCCGCTTGAAATATAATTCGGTTTCGGGCGTGCGGGTTTGCACGTTGGTTGAATACTTTGCCACCCAGCAAGTATCCCAAATAGCTTTCCTGTGATCCGGATTCGATGTTACAGGAATTGGATGGTTGTTGTCGAAAGGATGTGTCTTGTTGAAGCAATCTTCTAAATTTAAAATTTGATAGTCACTCATTTTTTCTGTTCGATCGTTATCGTATTCATAGAAATTTAGATTTGGATTTGCATTCTTGCGGGAAATGTATTTTAGCCGCTTACCTGGATCGACTAGAAAATCATTTAAGTCTCTTCTATAAGCAATGCTTTTAAAAAATAGATATGCCCAATCGTCATAATGCAAAAAATAACCCCAACCTTTCCCCGAATCATAATCAAACTCTACAACTTTTTTGAGCGCTGAAATCTTATCGAATTCATTTACCATTGCGAGAGTGGGGAGGGTAAGATCGGTTTTACTCACCCAGGGCATTGTAATTTCTCCTACATAGATAACTAGTTTTACATTTTTAAATTCTTTTAAAACTTCTTCTACTGCGAGGCTTTGCACGATTAGCTCCGAGCCCGGAATTGCTACGGATTGAATTTTGTATCCAGTGTCCTTGATCTTCTCTTGCAAAATAGGAAGAGATAATCCCTGATAAGCGACAGAGGTTCCAACAATTAGAATATCTGGTTCATGATTTTGTTTTTTCTCTGTGATATGACCTATGATTTGATTGATATTTGCGGCATAAGATTTCTTTTTCAAGAATGGTCTATAAAAACCTGCGCAAAGTTGAAAGAGCAATTCGAATCCGATTAGGACTAGGATTGGAATGTAAAAGCGTTTGTCTTTGTAAAATTTATTAAACTCTGTCATGTTGTAGCCTAGAATTGAAAATACATAAAGGTTTGCGTTTCTGCGCCAAAGATGAGAATTAAAAAGATAGCTGCAATATTTGCGAATAATAGTTTGTTTCCGCTTGTTGCCATGAACTCGATATTCTTTTTAGAGAAGTAAGAGCTTGCCGCAAAGCAGATAACAAGAAGTATCCCGTAGTCATAATTAGAGTAACTGTCAAGTGCTCTTGAATTTTCTGTTAATAGGAGCATTGATTTAAACATTTCCTTTACATGAAACATTGCTGTTCCTGCCGGATTTGTCTGGGCTCTAAACATTACAAATCCGAAAGCAAGGCAGAACATAGTAAAGACTGCCGAACTGGTCTTGTATAAAAATCCACCTTTTTCATTTAGGAAATTTCTAAGACTCGTTTGTGCATACATTCGATGCGCAGAAAGCATTACCGCTTGCCAGATTCCCCACGCTATATAGTGATAATCCGCTCCATGCCATACTCCACCAAATAGCCATGTGATAAAAATATTTCGATAGGTAATAAAATTTCGACCCCTTGAACCACCGAGCGGTATATAGATGTAATCCCGAATCCATGTAGAAAAGGAAATATGCCATTTCGACCAATGGTCTGTTATGTTTGTAATTGTCATAGGAAAATTGAAGTTAGGGTCGAACTTAAAACCAAACAGTCTTGCAATTCCTATCGCAATATCAGTGTAACCCGCAAAGTCAAAATAAATCTGCCAACCAAAAGCAATCGCCCCTGTCCAGACTTCAATTGCATTCATGCTCTGATAGTTTGCAAAAGTATGATTTACTACTTTGCCTAAATTGTCAGCGAAAACTAACTTACGCATAAAGCCAATTAGAATACGAGTGATCGCAATCTGAATGTCTTCATTCAATACTGATAAACGATGATCTAAGTCGCGGAAAAATGTCGTTGCCCGCACAATCGGACCTGCGACTAATTGAGGAAAGAATGCAACGTAAAGAGAAAAATCAATGAAAGAGCGACGCGCTTCAATTTGCTTACGATAAACATCAATCGTATAACTCATAGATTGGAATGTATAAAAAGAAATTCCAACCGGTAAAACAATTTTTTCCAAAAACACATCTAGAGGTGCTGGATTTAAGTGTAGCAGGTTAATATAATAAGCCACTACGTTAAATGTTCTAAGTTGTGAGCCAAAGATTTGATTGATAATATCTGTAGTGAGGTAGGCATATTTGAAGTAGCCCAAGATGAGCAAGTTAAAGAAAACAGAAATGGATAGAAATATCTTTCTTTGTTTTTCTGTTCTGTTTTCGTTATCAATGGCGAGTGCTGCAAAATAATCGATTACAGTGGATAATACGAGTAATGCGATGAAGTAAGTGTTTGTATAAGTATAAAAATAAATACTTCCGATGAGTAGGAAAACCTTCTGCCAGGTTTTCTTGAGAATGTTTCCGATGATGATGGATATAAAAAAGAAAATTAAAAAATGTAAGGAATTAAACTGCATGTCTTTAAACGCTCGAACCTAATCTTTTATGCCATTCAATTAAAAAGGATTCTTCTATCTGACTAGCAGTGGCTAACCATGTCCACTGTTTTTCATCCCAAATTCGCCTTCTTTTGATTGAATCTCGATTTGTAATTGTGAGAATTGCTTCTTTCCATTCGCTTGTTGCACGCGGGTTGACTAAAATGTCGGTGCCTGATTCCAAAATTTCTCGAAAGACTGGAATGTCCGAGGCAATGCAAACTTTTTGTTCTAGCATTGCTTCTAAAAGTGGAAGTCCAAATCCTTCGTGGATAGAGGGAAATAGAAAAACGCTGCATTTTTGGTAGAGAAGGTTGAGTAAGTTATCGTTTGGATTTTCTAAAAATAGAATCCCTTCTTTTTCCAATTCACCGGAGAGTAGTTTAGCGGTTAATTCCTCTTGTCCCCAGCCACGTCTACTCGCAATGACTAATTTGTAATCGAAGTCCGGTTTTTCTTTTTTTAAATCTAAGTAGGCGTCAATGACCGTAGAAATATTTTTTCGTGGTTCAAGTGTTCCTATGGTAAATAGAAATTTGCCTTCAATGGCTAATTCATTGTTCTTGATTACTTTTTTACTTACGCCGGGATATATTACTTTTAGTTTTTTTGCATATTCTGGTCTGAATTCGGCAATTTCTTTCATTGTATTCTTCGAGAGGCAAAACACGGTATCCGCGTTTCGTAACGTTTTAGGAGAAAGTAATTTGTGTTGAATAAAGTTGGCACGAGTCATTGTCTCTGGTGCAGAGCGAAAATTCAGATCGTGGTAGTTTACAAATTCTGGCATTGGGAGCTTGAAATAGGGAAGGAGTTGCAATGTTCCCCAGAGCATATCGATTCTATCTCTATGAAGAAAATACGGCAAAACAAAATTTAACCAGATTACACCCGGAATCGTTTTTATGGGAACCACAACTGTGACGTTGTTTAGCTTTATGAAATCCATAAACATAGGATGAATTTCTTTGTTGGAATAGAGGTAATATTCGAAATGAGAATCTTTTCGAATTAGGTATTTCAAAGCTTCGAAGAGATAACGAGAATTACCCGTCAGTCCGTAGGCGAGAGGTCTTGCATCGACTGCAATTCTAGGCTTGTATTTAACTTCCATTTGCATTCGATTCACCGGTATCAATTTTTAATAAGAGCAAGTAAAACCCTAGCGATATGTAGAGAAGAAGCGAGAACATCAAGAAAATTCCTTCTCCTGTAGAGCCTATGATCGAACGAGAGGTTATGATCGTTAATACGCAGAGGCTAATGAAAAGATTCCGCTTGGCACCAGAAATTCCTTCTTCGAATATGCGATGCACAAGGTAGGCTATAGGAAAAAGCAATACTACAAAAGAATGCACCCAACTGATTCCACTAAAAATCACAGAGAGTATAAACAGAATAGAAATAAGTCCCGCATCCGTGAATCCAGTTTTGATTTTGTATAAAAAAGGAATTCCTATGAGCAAAGAACAAAAGTAAAAAAAATAGGTGATTGTTCTCGCACCAAAGCTAGCAAAAGGCATTCCAAATAAGGCTTGATTCAATGGATCCGCCCCAACCATGAAATACTTTGCGATAGTTGCAATTAGGCTTTGGTTATTTTTCCAGGAACGAAAGGCAGGGTTTTTCATTGCGTTGTTTAATATGAGGTCATACCAATTCCCAAGAGAATGTAGGTTGTATTCATGCGAATAAATCGATGGAAGTAATGTCCATGCTCCTGCGAATAACAAAGTATAACCGAAGCGTTTGAATTGGCGTTTGTATAAAAAGTAAAACAAAAAAATGGCAGGTGTGAGCTTAATAATTATTGCAAGAGAAAGAAGTATACCAGCTAACGCATCCGATTTTACATAGACAGAAAGCAACATGAATAAGATTAAAATGAAAGCGACTTGGTTGTTTGAAACATGACTTTCTAGATAACGGTAATTAACCGCTAATGTGAAAAAAAGAATTACAAAGGGATTTTTAAAAGAAATAAACTTTGTAATTAAAAAAAGCGATGCGAGTAGACAAATGAAATTTACCAAAATAAAAATTGTGGCGGCAGTGGGGTAGCTTAACCAACCAAGAGGAATTAAAAGAAACGCAAATAGGGGAGGATAGATATACGTTCCCACATTTCCTTTAAGGCTCTCCAATTTTTTTAAATTCTCTGCCTTAAACAAATCTTCCAATTTTATTTCTTCGCGTAGTGTTTCAATTGACTCAATGTTATAAAGGTCTCTTTGTTCGAAGAATAATTGTGATGCAGTGTAGTAATCGTGGAAGTCAGTTTTGTTGGAAGCCCTTCCGATACTCTGGACTAACAAAAGCAAAAGTAGTAGTCCAGTAAAATAGGGCATCGCCTGTTTAAATTTTTGAAGCATAGCTGATAATCAACTTGAAATACGCTCATAAAAAATCAATAGGAATAATATTTTACCACCGATGCTGTCAACTTAAGGAAAAGAAAAAAGAATTAACCACAAAGGGCACGAAGAACGCGAAGAAAAGAAAGAATTTCATAACAAAAATCCCTCGTGATCTTCGTGCCCTTCGTGGTTAAAAAAATCTTAAGTTGGCAGCATTAAGGCATCCTTGCCTATCCTACTATTAGTTGCATTGCATTCAGTTCTAAATTTGATAATTAGTCAAAAGGGTAGGTGTTTCGTCAAAAAATCGCTTTGTTTTAGAACTTATTTTTCCAACATAGTTATAAAACCAATTTAATTAATTTCATAAAACCAATAATGCTAAACCTATCAGATTATAATTTTCATCTTCCGGAAGAGTTAATTGCTCGTTATCCAACAGAAAAGCGGGATGAGTCGAGGCTTATGATTGTTAATCGTAAGTCAGGAAGTATACATATAGAATCAGTCTTTCGAAGTATAGAAAAATATTTTGTTAAAGGCGATATCTTGGTATTCAATGAAACTCGTGTGAGTAAGAGAAGAGTTTATCTGAAGAATAAATCTGGTAGAGAGTTTGAATGCGTTTTTTTAGAAAAGAATTTTTCGGGAGACAAAGAAGTCTGGAAATGCTTGCTAAAAAATGTCCGCAAGTTAAAGCCAAACGAGAAATTATTTTCCAATCGAGACGATATTTATTTTACTCTCCATCGAAATGAAGAGGGGGATATTTTTTTATTTCCTTCGGTTTCCATTTCAGAAGAAATTTTTGAAGCAATTGGGACAATTCCCATTCCTCCTTATATGAAGAGAAAAGCGGATGCAGCGGATAACGAGCGTTACCAGACAATCTTTGCAAAATCTCCCGGCTCTGTTGCCGCACCTACAGCAGGACTTCATTTTACGGAAGAGTTAAAAACTTCCCTGCAAGAAAAAGGCGTTCAAATGTCATCAGTAGAACTCTGTATCGGCTACGGAACATTTTCCCCGTTGACGGAAAAACAAATACAGGAAAAGAAATTACACGAAGAAGAATTTCAAATTTCGGAAAAAACTCTTGCAGCTTTAAATGCAAGTAAAGGAAAACAAAGAATTATATCACTCGGGACTACAACTTTAAGAACTCTTGCTTCATCGTATGATGCGAATACTGACTGTTACACTAAACAACAAGGAATCACAAATCTTTTTGTTCAGCCGGGTGATAGAGTCGATTCCATTGATGGACTCATTACAAATTTCCATCTGCCTGAGAGTAGCTTACTCTTATTAGTCGCTGCTTTTGCGGGAAAAGAGCTTATCCTAGAGGCATATCATAAAGCAATCGAGAGTAAAATGCGTTTCTATTCCTATGGCGATGCAATGTTTATTTTCTAAGCCAAATGGATGTCTTTTTTGCTTTTAGGAGTTATTCGTTTTGTTTTTACTTGTTGTCACGATTTGGTTTAGGCTCAAGCCCTAATCACGCACTCAAAAGAAATTATCCCTGGGACTTAATTTTAAAAAATAAATTTCTTTACAATTTAGGATTGGATTTCTAATTTAATTAAAACCTATGCAACATTTTTTTTCTCGCTCAATCCTTGTGTTTATTATCCTAAACCTTTCCTGTATTGCGATTTATGAGGAGATGAATCGAGTCAGCCTGAGTGAAATTAAAAAAAGAGGAAAGCTAAAAGTCATCACATCGTATAACGCGAATAGTTATTTTATCTACAAGGATCAAGCTATAGGTTATGAATACGAACTTTTGAAATTACTCACAAAAGATCTAGGTGTAGAGCTTGACATTACAGCGTCTAACGATCTTGCTAATCTGGACTATTTGTTAAACAGTGGAGAAGGGGATTTAATAGCGGCTAATACCATTGTGACGCGAGAGAAGGGACGACAACTCAAATTCACAGAGCATTTGATGACGACGACACAGGTTCTAGTCCAACGAAAAAAGGGATTTGTAGTTCGCAAAAAGATTACGGAATACATTGATAATACTGTCGATTTAATTGGAAAAACAGTTCATGTGCGGGCTAATTCCGATTATCATATCCGACTAAAAAAATTACAAGAAGAATTGGGTGGAACAATCAACATCAAAACAATTCCAGAAAACATTACAACTGACGAACTTATCGAGCAAGTTTATAGCGGTGAGATCGATTATACCGTTGCCGATGAGCAGACTGCTTTGATTAACAATGCCTATTACAGTGAATTGGACATTAGCCTCCCAATTAGCTTTCCTCAGAAGATCGCTTGGGTCGTTAGGCGAAACTCTCCGGAGCTATTGCAGTATATCAATGACTGGATTGAAAAAAATCAGGCCAAGATTACGGAAGTGCAAGACAAATATTATCGCAAATCTAGAAATCAAATGCAAGAATTAAAAATTGAATCCAAGCCTAAGAACAAATCACATGTATCCGCTTTCGATGAGATTATTAAAGAACAAGCAAGCGTGATTGGTTGGGACTGGAGACTGTTAGCCGCTATCATTCACCAAGAATCAAAATTTAATCCTAATGCAAAATCATGGATGGGAGCAAGCGGACTCATGCAGCTAATGCCAGAAACCGCTCAAGGTCTTGGTGTGAGTCTGGCAGAAATCAACAACCCACGAAAAAATATTACTGCCGGTGTGAAGCATCTCAAATACCTGGATGGAATTTGGCAGAAAACAATCAAGGAAGACGAAGAGCGTGTAAAGTTTGTTCTCGCTTCTTACAACGCCGGGCAAGGGCATGTGATTGACGCAATGACTCTCGCTCGATTCCAAAATAAAAATGCAACTAAATGGGACAAGAATGTTGCTGAGTCTATGTTATTATTATCCGATCCTGCTTATTATAATGGATACGGAGTTCGCTATGGGTATTGTAGAGGTATCGAGCCATACAAATACGTGACTGTTATCATGGCAAAATTTGCTGAATACAAGGAAACAGTTAAGAAATGATAAAATCTTCTGATTTACCCTTGACATTAAGTTTATGCTTGTTACCAATGTGCTAAGTCCCAATCATTTTAGGAGAAATCATTTATGAATCAATACATGGTCGACATAACCTTACCTGAATATATTTCGGAAGAATTTATGTCCTTGATTCCCTTTCAAAGAAGTCAAGTCAATCGACTGATGGGTCGTGGAATTCTCAATAGCTATTCTCTCTCCATGGATCGAGGAAGAATTTGGGCAGTCGTAAATGCGGACACCCAAAAAGAAGCAGAGAGAACAATCGGTTCTTTCCCCTTGGTAAAATTCATGCGTTATGAGATACATGAACTAGCATTTAACAATAATATTGCGCAGATAATGCCGCGATTCTCTTTGAACTAAGAAACAGGATTATATAAAAGGTTTAAAATTTAATGAAATATACAGTAACGCATAAGTTTAATTATTCGCTCTTTGATTTACTCCGCGCTCGCGAAGATAGATACAAATACTTGGATAAATTTCCAGATCTCAAAAATGTAACTTTACTCGAAGAAAGAAAAGAAGGCAAATTGATTTTCCAAAAAAGAAAAGTAAGTCTTGCTTCTTCTCTTCCTCCAGTCCTTGTTCCGCTTCTTGATGACGCATCTCTCATTGAAGAATCCACATTCAACACAGAAACAAACACTCACGATTTTAAAATTGCTCCTCCAAAGAATGAAAAGACAGTTACTATTACCGGACATAGCGTCTATCGTTCTACTTCGGACGGATTTTCAGAAAGAGTTTACAATATCGAAGTCAAATCAGGCGTTTTGTTTATAGGTAGCCTTGTTGAGATCGCAATTGAAGAAATTCATAAACATAGTTTGGAAAAAGATAAGAATTCGATTCAAAAATTTCTAGACGATAAAATGGAAAAGTAACTGATGTTTGTCACCCTCAAAATTCCGCCCGCATTCGCCCCTACCGCCAAGCGAGCGATATTGGGGGTCTCAAGATGTTGAGATTCCCGACTGAAAATATCGGGAATGACATTAACAATCTGATTCGTTTATAGCTGATTCGAAGCATAATAGTCCACAGAAAATGTATGAATGCAATGAAGTCTATTCAAAATAGTAATCCCAAAAAAATTAGAGTAGGAGTAATTGCTGCTGCGGGAAAGGGAACTCGTGCTTATCCGCGCACTAACTTTATTCCTAAACCTCTATTTAAGATTGAAAACAAATCAATTCTTCTTAGAAATATTGAACTTCTACATCATAAATTAAAAGTCGAAAAAATCTACATTCTAGTCGGGCACTTAAAAGATCAGATGCTCGAAGAGATCGAAGCATTAAAATACGTATTGCCCAAGGTAGTAATTGAAGCTGTAGAGTGGACTACGAAGGGTCTTGCGTCTGACGTTGCTTCCTTAGAAGATAAAATAAGTGAACCTTTCTTATTAATTTTGGGTGATGAGTATTATTATAAAACTAATCACGAAAAATTTCTAACTACTTATAAGCAAAATAAAAAGTTAGTAGCATCGATTGGAATTTTAAAAACTTCTGTGATGTCTCGGATTCGTAAGAATTATTCCGTTGAACTCGATGGAATGAGAATTAAAAATCTAGTCGAAAAACCAGAAGACCCGCCAAATGAATGGCTTGGTCTTGGCTCTTACTTATTTACGCCTGCCTATTTTGAGTATTTCAAAAAAACTCCACCATCGCCTAAAAGTGGAGTCATCGAAATTACAGATGTAATTGACCTAATGGCGAAAGAGACTAATCAAGTGTATGCGACAGAAATTGAATGCGATTATTTTAATATCAATTCTATGCAAGACTATCACTACGCAGTCTATGAAGTCCGAAATGATTTATTTAATCAGTATAAGATTTCTCTAATCATCCCAACGCATAATAATGAGCGCTCTATTTCAGATGTGATTGTAGACTTCAAAGACAAGGTGCATGAAATTTTAGTAGTAGATGCAGAGTCAACAGATACGACAGTTGAAATAGCTAAATCTTTTAAGACTCAAATAGAACATTATTTCTACGGAGAAAAAAAAGAATACGAGGGAGTTCAAATTCGTCAGGGCTTCAATCGAATTACGGGAGATATTGCGATTATCGTTTCGCCTGACGGTGCCTTTCGCTCTAAAGATTTACCTAAACTTTTGGAGTATATGAAAGACTGTGATATGGTAGTAGGCACTCGCACTACAAGACAGATGATAGAGCAGGGCTCTAATTTAAAACCGCTTCCTCGTTTTATTCACCTCGCAATGGGTAAACTCATCGAAGTGCTATGGTGGAATCAAGAGCCGCGGTTTACGGACGTTGACTGCCGTTATATGGCTATCTGGAAAGATTCGTATAACAGAATTAAACCCTCACTCGAAGTGCAAGGAAAAACTTACACGGTCGAGATGATGATTGAAATTATTCGCGCTCATATGCGTTGTATCGAAATTCCAATTTCTTATTTTAAGCCTGTGGAATCACAGCCTTATAAATGGAAAGATGCGTTTCACGATGCAGCAGCTATTATGAAGATTGCGTTCAAAAAAAGAAGAGAAGATTCAAAGAATAAAAAAGCAGAGGAGTAATTATGAAAGTATTAGTAACAGGTGGGTGTGGATTTTTAGGCTCGCATGTATGTGAGTCGTTTATCAAAAAAGGCTGGGGTGTTGTAAGTTATGATAGCATGACCAAGTATGAATTAAAACGCACCGGCTACGGAACAGATGCCACAAGAGATTTCAATTGGAATTATTTAAAAAAATTAGGCGTGACAATGGTGAAAGGAGATATTCGAAATAGCGAGCATCTTCTCGACCGCACACAGGGTTGTGATTTTATTATTCACACTGCGGCACAACCTGCAATGACAATTTCTTGGGAAGACCCTGAGTTAGATATGACAACTAACGTTGTTGGAACGTTTAACGTTTTAGAGACAGCTAGAAAAAGAAAAATTCCAGTCGTCAACACAAGCTCGATTCACGTCTACGGAAATTCAATCAATGATTCACTGACTGAAGGTGAAACGGCATATGAGCGTAGTCCGATAGAAATTCCGGAAACACAATCTGTGATGGTTGGAAAAATTTCTCCTCTTCATGCTTCTAAAATGAGTGCGGAGCATTATGTGCAAACATACCGTGATATGTATGGAATCTCAGCGGCAAGTTTTCGTTTTACCGGAATCTACGGCGAGCGCCAATTTGGCGGGGAAGATCATGGCTGGGTAGCGAACTTTGCAATTCGTTCTGTCTTTGGTTTACCTCTGCGTATTTTCGGAACCGGGAAGCAAACACGCGATATCCTCCATGCAACAGATGGAGCAGAAAGCTATTTCAACTTCTTCCAAAATCAAATCTCCGGCACTTACAATATCGGTGGAGCTAAAGAGCATAAAATTTCTCTCCTCGAATGCATCTATATGATCGGTGAAATTCTAGGTCGTAAACAAGAAATTATCTTCGAAGCAGAGCGCCCTGGTGACATGCGCTATTTCATTTGCGATATAAATATGGCACGCAAATTCGGCTTTAATCCTAAAATCAAACCTCACGAGGGGATAACACGCCTTCTCTTGTGGATACAAGAAAATCGATCTGTGTTTGAAATTAAGAAGTAAGATTTGAAAACCCTAATTGTAATTCCTGCCTATAATGAAGAAGAAACTATCGCGCAAGTGATTCACGGCGCGGTGAAGCACGCGGATGTATGTGTGGTGGATGATGCGTCGAAGGACAAAACTCCTGAGATCATCAAAGGCTTACAGCGTGCTTACCCCAATCGGTTGTTTACAGTGCGACATGAGAAGAACACGCATATACCGGGCGGAGTGCAAGATGGGATGAAGTTTGCACTTGAAAAGGGTTATGATTATGTGATTACAATGGATGCGGGCATGTCGCATAATCCTGATGAGCTTCCAAAATTTCTAAACTATCCCCCGAATGATTTAGTCATTGGGAAGCGTGCAAAAGTCGAAGGAGTTCCATTTTATCGAAGAATTATTTCTTTTGGGGCAGCGCGCTTAATTAACTATTGCCTCTCTAAGAGCATGTTTCATCTACTGGGTCCAAACTTGAGCGATTGCACTTCAGGATACAGACGTTATTCGAAAGAGGCATTTACTAGAATTGCCAACGCCCAGTTGGAATCAGTTGCATTTGACTTTCACATGGAAGCATTGTATCTTACTTATTCAAATGGCGGCACCGTGCGGGAAATTCCGATTACCTACATATTTTCAAATTCCTCCTTTAATAAAAAAGTTTTAAAACTTGCTTGGGCATATGCATCGAAATTATTGAAACGCAAATTTGGGATGAAGGCGTAGAGCCAAAAAGTCACTCAATTCATCCGTCTCTACGAAAATGCAATGAATGCGCTTGGAAAACATGTAATCGTTGAATTGTATGACTGTGACCCTGAGATTATAAACAATCAGGAATTGGTTGAAAAAATTATGATTGACGCAGTTGGAATTTCTGGTGCGACTCTTGTAAAAACTGTCTTTCATAAATTCAGTCCTCACGGCATAACGGGAGTAGCCGTTGTCGCGGAATCCCATTTCGCAATTCATACCTGGCCTGAATACGGATACTGTGCGCTAGACATTTTTACTTGTGGTGAGCTAATCGATAATCACCGAGCAATTGAATATTTTAAAAATAAACTTATCGCTAAAAATTTTTCTGTCGTGGAAATGGAACGCGGTGTTTTAAATTTAGGAAAGGAGATCTTTCATAAACCTCCAGGTGCATGAAATTATTAACGTATGAAGAACTGGCTTATTTATGGCGCAACAGGATACACAGGCGAAATCATAGCAAAAGAGGCAATTAGCCGAGGGCATAAACCAATTCTTGCTGGAAGATCTGCTGAGAAATTAAAACCTCTTGCTGAATCTCTCGGCCTTAGTTATCGAGTGTTTAATCTCAATAAGCCGCACGAAATGGAAGAGGGACTGAAAGATGTTGAGTTGGTTCTACATTGTGCGGGACCTTTTATTCATACGAGTGAGCCAATGATACAGGCTTGTCTGCAATTTGGAATTAATTATCTAGATATTACAGGTGAAATTCCTGTTTTAGAAAATACGTTTTCCTATCACGCCAAAGCAATCGAGAAGAAAATTGTTTTGATTTCTGGTGTAGGCTTTGATGTAGTTCCAACAGATTGCATGGCAAAATATGTTTCCGAAGCTTTGCCAAATGCTTCTTCATTAGAAATTGCATTCGTAGCCATTAGCTCGCCAAGTCAAGGAACAGCAAAGTCTATGGTTGAAATGCTTCCTAAAGGAGGCAGAATTCGTAAAAGCGGCAAATTGGAATTTTACCCTCTTGGTAGAGGAAGTAAAAAGGTTCAATTCAGCGATGGAGTAGAGCGAACTATTCTTCCAATTCCATGGGGAGATTTGGCAAGCGCCTTTGTCAGCACGAAAATTTCTAATATAACGACATATAGTCATTATCCGGAGTCATTCATTAAAGCACTTCCCTTTCTAGAAAGTTCTATTCGTTATTTGACAGATTTTGAAATTGTTCGAACTACTTTACAGAAGATTATTGAATTTACAGTGGAAGGTCCGAACGAAGAAATGAGAAAGACCGGCAAATCGTTAGTATACGTCAAAGCCTCTGATGAAGCCGGGAATTTTAAAGAAGCCTGGCTTGAGACTCTGGAAGGTTATTTGTTTACTGCAAAATCAAGTATTCTATGCGTGGAATCAGTCCTAAATGCAAGACCGATAGGCGCAATTACTCCCTCTCTCGCATTTGGAAAAGACTTCATCATGCAGATACCTGGAACAAAAAGGATGGATTCTATCTAATGAAATTTTACGAAAAATTTACAACTCGTTCAAACGAATTAAAAAGCCTACTTTGTCTGGGACTTGACCCGGAGTGGGAGAAATTACCCGGAAATGTCAAGAGTTCTGACAAACCGCTATTTACCTTTTGCAAGGAAATTGTAGACGCTACACAGGATAAAGTTGTTTCTTATAAACCGAACATTGCTTTCTTTGAACGATTTGGTTATAAAGGCATTGAACAATTTGAAAATTTGGTAGAGCACATAACATCTAAGTATCCGCAAGTTTCTATTGTCGCAGATGTGAAGCGAGGAGATCTTGCAAACACTGCCAAAGAATACGCCAAGTATTATTTTGGTGATTTGAAGGTTGATACAGTTACACTTTCCCCCTATATGGGCTCTGATAGTATTGAGCCATTTTTGGAATACAAAGACCACGCGGTTTTCTTGCTTTGCCTCACTTCTAATCCCGCCTCTAAAGATTTACAGAAAATTAAGACTTCAAACGGAAAGAATTTCTACGAAGAAGTGGCTAATTTTAGTAAGTCGCTCAATGTAAAATACAAAGATCAAGTTGGACTTGTAGTAGGGGCAACACATCCAGAAGAGCTATCTCAAATTCGAAATGCATTTCCTGAACTTGCCTTTTTGATTCCGGGCTACGGTGCCCAAGGTGGAAATCTCAGCGAACTAATGAAAGTATGCGCTCGCAATTCACTTATTAATTCTTCTCGCTCGATTATCTTTAATTCTTCAGGTTCTGACTTTGCAGCCAAAGCCCGTGAGAAAGTGGAAGAGATTAATCGGGAAATGAAAGAATTGTTTTAAGGACTTAATTTTCCAATTGACGAAATAAATCTCAAATCAAACTCTGAGAGATTAGATGTAATCTTTTCGAGGAGATATTTTAAAATGAAAAAACTATTTTTGATACTGATCCTTTTTCTTTTTGTGGCTTGCAAAAAGGAAATTTCAATTTCAATGGTAACGGCAACGTCTATGCAAAACGGATTGCCATTTCTGGCATTGAATGATTCCAAGTGGATGCCAGAGGCTAATGCTGAGTTTGTGAAGTTTCATGTTTACTTAGATGAAGCTGTTCAACTTTCTAAAGTGGAAGTCAATTCCTGTGGAGATGATTTTAAATCCCGCATTGATATGTATATTAACTTCGACGAAATGATTCAGACAATGAAAGAAGAGGGTAAAGTTGCGAATTATAGTTTTGCAACACCGGTGACAGCTCGCTCGGTTACGTTTAATTTTTCTAAGAATTCAAATATCTGTCTTTCGTCAGTTCATTTGTATGATGAGAAGGGAAAACAGTTCAAAGTTAAGTCGCCGCGGATAATCGAAGGAACCGCTGTTGCATCCGAAACAGGAAAGCCAGAAGCTTCTTATGGTGTCATGAATTTATTTGATTCAAGATATGAATATTCCTACGCATCGCTTGATAATTCAAAGGGAGTTTCCATCGACTTCACTTTCAAAGAACCACAAAAAATTAAATCAATAAAAGTATGGAATGGGTATCAGAGATCAGACGTTCATTGCGTAGAGAATGGGAGGGTAAAAACGATTAACCTCACCGGCGACGATGGATATAGTGAAAAAATTACTTTAAAAGATGAAATGGGTCCGCAGGTTGTCGAATTGCCTAAGTTATTCTCCGGAAGAAATTTAAAAATGATAGTCGATGAATCCTATCGAGGAAAAAAATACAAAGGAATTGTTTTAAGTGAACTGCGATTTTTTGATGGGAAAGAATGGTTTCTACTCGATCCGTTTTCTCGTATCAAAGACATCGCAAAAGCAAATGGAAAAGACTTTGAGCAAGCAGGAACTTCTGATATCATCAATAAGAGTCTAGTTGGCACTGATGTTGCTGTTACCTCTCCCGAACAAACAGGCTCTAATTGGACACTTCGTTTGCGCTCTGATGGAAGTATGTTTATGGAAGGATTCACTTCTTCCACTGATGCTGACTCGGAAAATACAAGTCGTTTTTATGCGTTAGGTAACTATGAAGTCAAGTCTACTGAGAATAATGTTTTACAAGTTCGTATTTTTGGTTTCTTAAGAGAATTAAAATCAGAGGTAGCGACTGCAACCGATAATCCGGAAGAAATGCAAATGGATTGCAATGGTTGTGGTCGTGATTGCAATACTCTTGGCTCAGGTGGTGATCCAAATAAGATAGAGAAAATATTTGCTGAATTTTTGGAAGTGGAAAAGATAGATGGAAGGTTTGTAGTGAGAAATCTAAAGCGCTCCAATCATCTGAAATTTGATACTTTAAATATGAATTTAGAATAATTTGATCTATCGCATAACTTCTCTATTCCCACTATGGATACTGATTGTGTCCATAGTTTCTTTTATTTATCCTCCTTTGATTTCGTGGTTTAAAGGGGATTATATCTCTTTTGCGCTGGCACTCATCATGCTTGGTATGGGTTTAACTCTTACGCTTGACGATTTCAAAAGAGTTCTCAAATTTCCTAAATCAGTTTTAATTGGAGTATTTCTGCAATACACGGTGATGCCTCTGTCTGGATATGCGATTGCCTATATTTATGATTTGCCGACTCCCTTTGCTGTAGGGCTAATCCTTGTTGCCTGCTGTCCTGGAGGCACTGCATCGAATGTTTTGACATTTATTGCGAAGGCGGATGTTGCGTTATCTGTTACCCTCACTTCTATTTCTACTTTGCTCTCTGTTCTCCTGACTCCACTTCTAACTTTGTATCTAGCTGGAAACCGAGTTGATGTAAATTCTGTAGGGCTTCTGCTTAGCACTTTAAAGGTAATCATTTTACCCGTTGCCATTGGTGTATTTTTAAATTACTTTTTTCCTAAGCTTACAAAAAAACTTTCAGTTGTTTCTCCACTTCTAGCTGTCTTAATGATTATATTAATTGTAGCCTCGGTCATTGCTGCAAATAAAGCACCTATTACTGAGTCCGGCTTTAAACTTTTAGCTTCTGTATTTTCTTTACATATTGCAGGATTTTTCTTTGGGTATATATTGAGTATCCTTTTAAAAGAGAATTTAATTTCTGCTAGGACAATTTCGATTGAAGTAGGAATGCAAAATTCAGGTCTTGGAGTATTGCTTGCTCGCGAAAATTTTACAAATCCGCTGACAGCAGTTCCCTGTGCGATTTCGAGTCTTGCTCATTCGCTGATTGCAAGTGTGCTAGCGGCATTTTGGAGAAGGGGAAAATAACTTGACAAATGTAGTCACAGGGACTACATTGGAATTATGTTAGCCATCGGAATACGAGAATTAAAAAGTCAATTAAGTCAGTATATAAAGATTGTCCAAACAGGAGAAATACTTTTGATAACTGATCGAAATCGGATCGTCGCAGAGTTAAGAGGGTCTAGTCAGGACAAAAATTTCAGTAATGATTCTAAGTTAGAAAAATACATTTCCAAGTCTACTGAGGGAGGGATTATTAAGAAAGCGGTTAGGAGTGAGTCTTTTATTGATTCATTTTATAAAAAAAATAAAACCAAAGCAAAGCTAGATTGGAGAAAAGTCTATGCTGAGATAAAAGAGGATAGATGAATTTATTTATAGATTCCAGTTTTTTACTTTCTATTCTTTTTGAAGAGGAGGGATCGGATGAATGCTATCAAATTTGGAAGAAGGGTAAATCGAGATTAGGCTCTATTCTTATTTCTATCGAGTCAATTAATTCTATCAGGCGAACTTTTCAGAATACCAATCTAAAACAAACCAATCGCATTTTAAGAGAAAAAGAAAAGTCTTGTGAATTGATGCTCTCTGAAATCTCACAAAGAAATATTGACTCAACGATTTATGAAATTATAAAATCTAAAAAAGAGATATCAGGATGCAGATCATTAGATGCAATTCATATTGCTACTGCCCTGGAATTTAAAAGAAATAGTTTATCAGAAATTTATATTTGTTCTACAGACAAGAGACTTCGCGATGTAGCAAAAAAAGTTTCCTTCCCAATCTTGCCAGAAAAAGTAAGCGTCAGTTAGTTGAACACTTCTTCCGATTTGAGGATAAAGCCTGTTAGCTTTTTAGAAGTATAGGTTTTATTTTTACATTTAATAGTGGTTGGTCAAGTAGAAATTGGTATCGTTCGTAGAGACAGGTCTTAGACCTGTCTCTACTTAAGACTACATCACCGTTGCAATTAATTGTTCTTCGATGCGCTCCATGTCTTTTAATTCCTTCTCAATAGAGAATAGCTTCTTTTCAGTTATAGAAATTTCTCTTTTGATATCGGAAAGAGTTTTCGGGCTAGTGACTTTTACTTTTCTATCATACACACTCACGGGCATGTAATGTCCGAAGGTATCTCTACCATCAATTCTTTTTATGAAATAAAAATCTTTCGCCAATACATGCTTTGCTGAATAGTATTCTGGTGAGACAATGTCTGTCTTCTTTGCATTTTTTAAAATGATTACCCCATTGTGCACAAAACCACCGTTATCCTTATCACTTTTGGCATTTGGCAAGGCACTACCAAATACAATCAGTGAGTCTTTGGTAGTCTCGGCAACTTTGCCTACAATATTAAAGCTAATGGGTGTAATGCGCTCAAGCTTATTTCGGAGAGATGAAATTCGACTCGCAAGAAAAGATCTGTCAGTGCTAAGACGTTTCTCTTTGGCATAGAAATTTCCCAGTTCTTTGTGCTCCATTTTGTTGCGGGCGCTTTCTAATCGTTTGGTCTCGATTTTTTTGAGTCGGGCTAATTTTACGTAATCGATAGAATTGTAAAAAGAGGGCTTGCCGCCGCAAATATCACCATAAGCGGAAAGGTATTCTCGGAGTTCCATTTTTGTTTTAATGAACAATGCACCATTTACCAATTCGAAAGGATAAAGTTTTTTTTCGCCGAGTTTATTACGGATTCCAATTCTTCTAGCTCCATCGTTTGGGTCTACGGAAATGGATTCTTTTGGAATGACAAGTGTTGGCAGATTTCCAAAGCTAGGGCAGACGAGATCAGAGCTTAAATAGGCTCTCTTTTCAATGCCCAGCCATTTGATTAAGATTGTAAATGCCAGTCCTAAACAGACGATTTTTATGATTAGTTTTGTTTGTGGTTTCATGCTCTTCTCCCTTTTATATATAATTCTAACAATGGGCAGGACAAATTAGGAGTGATTTGGAAAAAAATTCCTAAAAAAATTCTTTCATGGTAAATATTTGTTTATGTTACATAATTTTAGCTCGTCTTGGGTTTGGGGAATTAAGATTTCCGATCTTAGGAAGAGTGCTAAAATTTAGAATAAACTGTCTGTTTTTGAAATATTTTTTATTTTTCTCTCTAATCTGTCCTGCTTGAATACTACTATTTCGATATAGTAAAAAATTGTATAGTTAAAAATAAAGGCTATACAAAAAAATAGTAATAAAATTATCTTAAGACATAAACGGAATTTTGAGAGAAGGATATTGTATGAAAAGAAAACAATTAGCTAAGCAACCAGGGATTGGCGATTTTAAAAACAAGTGCTCGGAAATGGTTAAACTCTATGATGCTCGAATCATTCGAGTGATCTATGAAACTATTCATGAGAATGTGTATTGGAAAGGGGCGAGTCCTAGTTCTATTAAAAAAGATGTTCTGGTTGAAATTAATGCTAAACTTTTAAAACAGCGCGTAAGTGTGATTCATTTGGATTTTATTGTGGATGAAGTTCTTGTTTATTTTGGGAATTTTTTAATTCTCTTGGAATCAGGCAAAAGACGACAAAATTAGGAAAAATACCTTTACAAAGGATATATGTGTATATATTAATTCCTTTATAGGGGGATTTTATGACAGAAGAGGAGCTTTCAGTTCTTATTTATGAGTGGCAGTCTTTTTTATTATCCCAAGACGAAGGAATTGAGCGAGACGCTGAAAAGATTATTTTAGAAAGCATTGGCTCTAAACCTATGAAAATCATTACTGGATTTCGTCGCTCTGGTAAATCTTTTATCGTTCAAAGAATTGCTCGAAAATTAGTTAATTCCAAAAAGTATTCGCGTGAAAATCTTTTGTATTTGAACTTCGAAGACTTTCGTCTTGCCGAGGTATTGAGTCCAAAAGATTTATCTCGCATTTACGATTTCTTTCTATCTCGAATTGCGAGAAAAGGAAAAAAACTTTTAATTTTAGATGAAATTCAAAATGTAAATGGATGGGATAAATGGATTCGAACGATTTATGAGAAAGAGAAGGATATAGAGATTGTCCTCACTGGTTCAAACTCACAACTCCTCTCGCAAGAATTAGGCACAAACCTAGCCGGACGTTTTATTGAATTTTTCATTTTCCCTTTTAGTTTTAAAGAATTTTTAACTTACCGGCAAATTTATGTTAGTCACGAGAAAGATTATTTACGAAATCGACAGGAAATTAGAACTCAGTTTTATGAATTTCTAAAGTTTGGAGGATTACCGGAAGTTCTAGATATTCGAAATGAAGAGTCAAAACTATCCTACCTACAGGGAATTGTTACAAAGGTTATTCTAGACGATGTAATAAAAAGATTCAATATCGAAAATATCAATCTTTTGGAAAAGCTTTTAAGTTATCTTTTGTCCACTGCTGGAAATATTGTAGCTTATACAAAACTCAAAAATAGAATCCAGGCGTATGGGTTGTATGATATTAAAGTAGAAACTATTATCAAATACATTAACTATCTTACTAAACCATTTGCATTAGTAGAATTGAATAAATTCGATTGGAAACAAAGTAAGGTTTTCTCTACTTCAAAAAAATTCTACGCAATTGATACCGGCCTTTTAAGTTTATATAGACCGTTTAATGAGAATTATCCGTATCGTTTAGAAAATGTTTTATTTCTAGAATTAAAACGCAAAACTAGAGAGATGTATTATGGTTTAATCGAGAATCATGCTGAAATAGATTTTCTAACTCATTCCAACTTAGAGAATTGGCATCTCTACCAAGTGTCGGCAGAGCTAAAAGAGGAAAATCTAAAACGAGAACTAAATGCATTTTACCTCGCGGATAAACACTTAAAGAAAGGAAAATTTACTGTGTTTACGCTAGAAGAAGAATCAAACGATCTCTCCTTTAAAGGTATTTCAATTTATCAAAGAAACATTATCAGATACTTACTATTTGGAGAAATGGAATAATACTCAGTGATGAAAGTCGTTATATAATTTTTTAAACATCTTCTTCTCTAATAAAGCAGGGGCAAATAACCGTAATACCTTCACAAAGAATCCGCTTTTATCCATTGTCACTAATCTAGAATTTTTATCTTCCACTGCGGCTAACATGGCGTTTGCTACTTGATCGGGAGTGAGTAGTTTTCCTCCGTGTTGTTTGTCGTTTAACTTTTCACCTGACCCTGTTAAGCCGGAAGTTCTGAGGTTGGTTTTAGTGTAAGGAGGACAGAAGATAATAGAACGCACACCAATTTCGGAAAGTTCGATTCGAATGGATTCAAAGACAGCGTGGAGGGCAGACTTCGATGAAGAGTAGGCTGCTCTCGCAGGAACTCCGTATAAGCCGGAGACTGTGGAGGTAACAATCATTACCCCTTTGGCTCGCTTAATCGGTTCAATTAGTTTAGAAGTTAGATTTACAGTTCCAAAGAAATTAATATCGAACGTTTTTCGGAAAACACTTATATCTGTCTCATCAAATCTACCATGAGTGGTAATTCCTGCGTTATTAAATAATACATCTACTTTATCAGTCTTAGCTGAGATTTGCTTTTGGACGTTAAGTATATCGGCATCGGAACTAATATCACACTGAATTGGAATAATTTCCGCGTTATGAAACGCTTCCATGTTCTTAGGATTGCGGTCTAGCGCAAATATTGTGCAGGGAATCTCTTTTAGAGCGAATAATATTGCTTCGCCGATGCCGCTAGATGTGCCGGTAATAACTATCGTTTTGTTTTGCCAAAAATTTATATTCATACTTTGTCCTAGAAAATTTTCAATCTTTGATTTTATACTCTAATTTATCAGAATGGAAAAATCTGGCAATGATAATCTTCGATTGTTTATACATCCTGTAAACCTGGCGGTTCGCGGAGAGGTAAAACAACAATGAATCGACTACCTTCATTCACTTTACTTTCTACGGAGAGATCACCACCAAGTAAATTGGCAAACTGTTTTGCGATGGTGAGTCCGAGTCCTGTACCTGCATATTTTCTTGTATTTGAATCAACCGATCGTTGGAATGGATTAAAAATCTTGCTAGAATCCTCTTCTGAGATTCCAATACCCGAATCGACTACTTCGAATTGTATCCATTTTCCTAAATCAATCCTGGTCAATTTGACGATAAGCGAAATACTTCCACCATTTGTAAATTTACAGGCATTCGAAAGTAAGTTTAATAGTATATGCTTTAATTTGTCAATGTCTTGGTAAATTAAAGTTATCTCCTCCGAAATGGAAAGAGAAAAAGTATTTTTATTTGCGGATAATAACGGTTTGATTGTATCAATTAATTCATCTAATAATGTATTTAATTCAAATAAATCATTCTTTACTTCCATTTTTTTTGCGTCTAATTTTGCGATGTCCAAAATGTCATTAATCATTTTCAGTAAATTTTTCCCAGATCGATTGATCTTGAGGCTATCGCTGAATATCTGCTCGGCACTTATCTGTGCTGCTTCTTCAGCGATTAATTCACTGTAACCAAGGATTGATTGAAGTGGAGTTTTTAATTCATGACTCATGGAAGCAAAAAAATGACTCTTTGAGTGTAAGGCTTCTTCCAAAACATTTTTCGCGTTTAATAAGTCAGATTCAATTTTTTTAAGTTTAGTAATATCTTGCATCTGGATGATATAGTATTCAGGGAGATTTTTTTCATCTCTGAGTAGAGAGATGCTCAAGAGTGCCCAGACTAAAGCGCCTGATTTATGTTCGAGCCTATTTTCCATTTGCAGACTTTCTACTTTCGCCGATAACAATTCATCAAACTTTACAATGTAGTCTATAACGAATTCTTTTTCTAATAGGCTAAAAAACTGTCTAGACGTTAGTTCCTCTTTTGTATATCCTAAGATATTGCAAAAAGGCTGGTTGACTCTGAGCCAATTATCATTTATCCCAATGAGTGCCATCCCCGAGGCAGAATAATGGAATGCGCTTTCGATTTGCTTCTTTGCTTCATCTAGCTGAATTTCTACAATTAATCTATGCCTCATTTCTGGAATTGAGCCTGCGAGAGAAATTCCTATCCCCAAAAAAACAAAAGAAATTGCGCTATTGAGTGACATTGGAATCTGGTTTGTAGAATAAAATAAAGGCACTCCGTAAATATATCCGAGTGAAAAAATAGCTCCGATGAATCCAATGATATTTCCTAAAAAGAAAGCGGTGTATTCAAATAGTTTTATCTTTGACTTAATGGATAATAGCATTATGCCTGCTCCAGCAAGTGCAGAGCAAAGAGAGCCAAAGAAAGAAGTCTTTGCCGCAGTGCTATACCATTTCCCATAATTCTTAAAATGAAAAAGCGCAAAATCAATCCCAAGTTCAGATTCGGTTGCGTATTCAAAAATTCTAGTGAATGAAATTAAAAAAATAAAAGAACAGCCAATGAAAATAAATTTCTTTTCCATTCAAATGAATTATTTAAAACATATAAAGAAAATCCAATTATCATGGAACTCAATGCACCGTTAGGTGGCATAGGCTTATAGTTTGGATTCATGCTAAATAAAAATCTTGAATCTAGGACCCATCCGATCATAGCAACTAATCCAATTCCGAATGTGAAAAACGCGCAGAGTTCGATAAAGATTAAGTATCGATCTATTTTTTGACCTAAATTCATTAATTTAGAATCATCCCTTTGAACTGCTGGTAATCGTTAGTTTTAAAATTTTTGTTCGTGTAATTTCTTCTTCTGGTAGCTTTGAAAAAAAATCTCCTCGCAGTAAAAATCGATTTTCTTTTACTTTGAACTCTTCCATAATTTCTTGCAAAAGAAAGTCAATCAAATCCACAGCGCCCTGGGTATAATTGAATTCATTGCTTACAAATATTGTAAAATCCTTTATACTCGAAGAATAAGTTTTGAGTTCAGCAATGTAATTTGCCAGCGTATTTTTAAATTGTGTGGAATTAGTAATGCCTTTTATTATCAACTTGATACTTGATTCATTTATGACGTCATGCGAAATAGAAAAAGGAAAATCTTTTTTAGAAACCAAATCTGTTTCTTTAATACCGAGAGCCTCGGTAACTTTTGCAAGCAATTTTGATTGTTCGAATGGTTTGATTAGATAGTGCGTTATCCGCAAGGCTGCTGCTCTTAGTATGTCTTCTTTTTCTTGCAGTGCAGTGATTATAATGATTGGAGTATTTTGAATTTCCTCTCTGTATTTTTCAATGAAACTAAATCCATCCATGACCGGCATCATGACATCCGAGATGATTAAGTCATAAGGGATTTTTAATTTATTAATAGCAAGTCTCGCGTTGACAACGTGATCTATTAGTATATTATATTTTTCTAATGTTCTGGTTACTATTTCAGCAGAATTGGGATCGTCTTCTAATAGTAGGATTCGATAGCTTTTATAATTTTTATTCGATGACATTCTTATTTCTCCGTTTAATAATTGTTTTGCGCTCACTAAATTCTTCCATTGCAAACCGAATACCTTCTCGTCCAAGGCCTGAATCTTTTACGCCACCGTAAGGCATATGATCTACGCGAAAGCCTGGAATTTCATTGAATAAAATTGCACCCACATCCAAATCATCTGTTGCCTGTCGCATAATTTTATCGCTATCTGTAAATACTCCCACTTGAAGACCAAATCGAGAATCATTTACTCTTTGCACTGCCTCTGAGAAGTTTGTATAGTCATCCAAAATTACGACCGGTCCAAAGACTTCTTCTGTTGAAATTTTTAGATAAGGAGGGACTGATTCTAATACGATTGGATATACTATATTATCCACTGCGTTGACGGAATTTAAGAAAAGTGCATTTGCTCTCTTTGCTTCTTCTACCCAGTTAAGAATTCGATCTCTTGCTTTTCGATTGATTAAAGGACCGATGAGCGTATCTCTTTCAAATGGATTGCCTACTATGACCTTTTCTGTTTCCCTTAGAAACTTTTTTTTAAATTCCGAAAAAATACTATGATGAATAAATATTTTTTGAACGGATATACAAACTTGACCTGCGTATGCAAACGCACCAAATACACAGCGGCTAACGGCTCTTTCTAAATCGGCGTCTTTGTGAACAATGACCGCAGCGTTTCCTCCTAGTTCGAGACAAACTTTTTTGTGACGAGCGAGTGTTTGCAATTCCCATCCTACACGATCACTTCCTGTGAAGCTAAGAGTGGATACCCGCTCATCCTTCACCATTACTGAGGCTAATTCATTTGAACAGTGAACAACTTGAAACGCGGCGAGAGGAATTTTTTCGAGGGAATCGGAAATGAATTTTGCAGCATCCGCAAAAACTTGCGCAAGTAAATTTGAAGCTCCAGGTGCTTCAGGGGATGGTTTTAAAATTACACTTGCTCCGATAGCGAGGGCAGGGGCGACTTTATGTGCAACAAGATTGAGTGGAAAATTAAAGGGAGTGATTGCTAAAATAACTCCTCGTGGTGTAAGAAAGCTTATTGCAGAATCAAACTCCCTTCCGTTTCGATCGCTGTCTAGTGGAATAATATCTCCCGCATAACGTTTACATTCCTCACTTGCAATTTGAAAACAGGAAATTGCGCGACTTACTTCGACTTCTGCGAGCATAATTGGTTTACCTGCTTCTTCGATTATGACGGAAATAAATTCGTCTCTACGTTTTTCAATTCCCTCTGCAATTCGTTCTAGCAAAATGGATCTTGTATAGCGTGAAACTTTTTTGAATTTATCAAATGCGGATTTTGCAAATTCAATTGCTTCCTCAACCTCTGATTCCCCTGCTTGTTCACAAAGACCAACAGTGGTTTCAGAAAAAGGGGAAGATATAATGCGAGTATCCCCAGTTTCTTTCCAATCTCCGCCTATCCAAAGTTTGTATCGCAATTGATTTACTCCTACTTCATTTTTTTATTTTTATAGTCATAGAGCAACTAGAAAAAATCAAGCGCAATAGAAGTTTTAGTGTAGGCTCCTTTTAAAAACTGATACCGCACTGGCTTGAAATCTGTGCCTTGTATTTTGGGTAGATGGTTGCATTGTAATGAATTTGATCTAGCATCAAGGAACTGTCTGGCGGATCAGTCTCTGTCACGCCAAAAATAGGAAGGGGATTTATAAAACAAGACACAAGCTGGCTAACTCCTGCATTGACTGGATTTTTAGCAAGATTTTCATTCGGCAAAAGAATGGGATGAATTCCTATTACGATGCTGTTTGCATTCCATTTTTCTTTTATTCTAAGAATAACTTTTTTCATTGTGTCAATGCTAGTCGCACTCGAAACTTTTCTTAGAACTCCATTTCCGTCTCCAGTGGCGATCAATACATTCTTTGGATAACACTTAATAGCCTCCATTTGATAAAGATAATCACAGGCTGTATTTCCCGAAACTGCATAGTTTAAAGTTTTTGTAGTATCATAAAATGTTGAAACAGAGCGTGCCAAGTCCATCGTAGAATCTCCGATAATTATTGTTTCGCAAGAAGTTGAATAATTTGCAAATTCCGTTGTTGCATACTTTGTATAAAGTGAATTCATACTTTTGTATTGGGTTTTACAATCGTTTGGATTCTGAGATTTCTGATAGTTATACGCTACGGCTAATAGCAATAATTCGTTTCTGGTGGGATGCTGTGGTTTTGTGTTTTGGCAATCCAGTATGAAAAGACAATAGAATAATACCACCGATGCACACCGAAGACACCGATAGAGATATAAAAATCTAATTGGCATTAGTCTAATAAATCCAAGCCATCGGTAATAATTTCAATTGCATCAATGATATCAAAATTGCTTTATTCCATTTATCCGCAGGGATGTATTGTAAAATATTTTTCTCCAAAAGAAAATGTCCAAAGCAAGATTGACACATGGCAACCATTCCATACTCAGTTTTCACTTTTTCTAAGGTTTGATTGTATCGTGGACATTTCATAAAGTTTACGCTTTCTTTTCTGTTCCAGTTATCCTGCCTATAATTCCATACGCCAGTTTCCATACAATGAGCGGAATAGCAATGTTAATCACAAAGGTGATAATCCAGCCCAGATAAAATCCACCGAAGTAATAAGGATCTATCATATGCATTAAGTGAATGGTCATTGGATGAAGTAGAAATAGGGCAAGACTATTTTCGCCAATGTAGGCTAATCCAGAGTAAACTCGTTTCCATTGAACAGATTGCGTTGATTCCATTTTAATCCCAAGAAAGGTGAGAACAACGAAACAAGCGATTGGATAGAATAAGAAATGATTTGAAATTTCTAGGTTTATGCTGACTGTGAAGTAGGTGACTACGGCTAGATATAGAAACATTGCAAAAAGGAGTGTTGGGAAATAATATCTATTTGCCTGTAGTTGCTCTAAGAAAATTTCTTTGTTTGTTAAAATTCTTTTAGCACTGAACCCTGCGACAAAGAAGAAGAGGTAATTTGAAAAACTAATTGCTTCCAGATTACCGAGGATAGGCAATGAACTTGGATAGAAATGGTTCGAAGCAAAGTTGAGTAAAAAAGAAAATACAAGCACGGAATGAAAAATTCCTGAACTCCAAGTTTGAATATTTCGAAATACAAATGCAAATAGAAAATAAAATCCAAAGAGAAGAGGGACATAATAATAAGGTTGGAAGACTTGTCCGAGAAGAAGCTTTGGAATTATGTCTGATAGAAAATCAGCAGGTGGATATTTTGTGAAGTATCCAATGCAGGCAATGATTACGTATGGCACCAGCAAATTTTTAAGTTTAGAAACCCAGAAGGCGGAGTTTCCTTTCCAGGAAAGAAAGAATCCAGAAGAAAAAATAAAAGCTGGAACACAAAATCGGGAGAGATTTGCCAGCCATTTGGATGAAATTAACTGAGTATCTTTCGGATGAAAGAACGCAAAATAGGAATCTATATGAATAATTACAATGGAGCACATTGCAATACCTCTAACGAAGTCCACAACTTGGCTTCTTTCTCCTTTCTTGGTCGGTGTTGCTGTGGAAAGAGTAAATAAATTTTTGAATGACGAAAAACTTACTGCGAGTAAGATGAAAAGAATCATTCCAAAAAGTTCGATATATAAATTAGTTGTTTGTATCATGCTTGTATAGGAAGTTGTTAAATATTGGGATTTGTAAACCCTATTGTTATAATCGAATATGTTCAAGAATTTTTTATACAAACTAAATCGTTTTTCCGAATCGAGGAACTTAAATGGCATCCATTGTTAGTTTAAAAGCGGGCAAAACTATCTTCAAAGAAGGGGATTTTGGAAAGTCCATGTACATCGTCCTTGAAGGCACGGTAGAAATTTATGTAATTTTAAACCGACAAGAGACACATCTTGCTACTATGAACCAAGGTGACTTTTTCGGAGAGATGGCATTGTTTCGTGATAAACCGAGAAGTGCCTGCGCGAGGGTAATCACTGACGTTCGTTTAGCAGTCATAGAGAGTCGTGCACAATTAGAAAAATTTCTATCGGATAATCCGTTGTTTGCCGCTAAGATGGTAAATATTATGGCGGCGCGTTTGGCGAATACAAACGATTTACTCTTTCAGAAAATCAACGAGCTATCCGCAAAGAAAATGGAATTCCAGTGAGTTTTCCTTTTTGAATTTATTTTCCCTTTTTCAATCTGGCGGATTCTTAATGTATCCGCTTGCAATTATTACAATCATCAATACTTCACTTATCTTGCACCTCTTCACTACTCTTTTGAGATTAGTAAAAGATGTTAACTCCATTCAAAAAAAAACTCCGTCTAGCTCTATAATGAAATTATTGTTTAAAGCTTCCAAGCATTCTGGAAAAAGAAAATTCTGGATGGTGTTTGAGGATCAGCTGGTGCTCTACGAGAGGCGTATTTATTGGTTGAGTAACCTTGCCGGCTTATCAACGTTATCCGGTCTGCTCGGAACTGTGATTGGAATTTATATTTCTTTTCAAAACATGAAAGTAAGTGGTTCGGCTTCAGCGGAAGTATTTGCGGATGGAATCGGCGTTGCTTTACTTACAACAATTGCTGGACTCATGATAGCCATTCCCTCTATGATGTCTTTCTATATATTGAAACATTTACTAGAAGTCATAGAAGAAAAGGCGTATGCATTTTTATTTCATTCGGAAGAGGCGAATATTCATTAGCCGAATGGAATCATGAGCACTGGAACTTTTGATTCATGGACAATGGTTTCGTCAATGTCTTGCACAAAAATCTTATAGAGTAGATTGTGTTTGTGATGTCCAATGATAACTAAGTCAATATTCAACTTAACAGATTCTCTTAGAATCATATCAACAGTAGCCCCTTGAACTAAAAGTCCCTCTGCATCAAATTTCTTTTCGCGGAGTTCATCAGCATATCTTTTAACAAGCTTGTGCTCTTTTTTCAATTCATCGGCGCGATGATCGCGAATGTATTGTGGACCAACTTCGTAACCCACAAAATCTGGATCAGGCGCAGCAATATGCACAAGCCAAATCTTGGAGCCAAATTTTTCAGCAATGGACATTGCTTTGTCGAGTAGGACTGAGGTTTCTTTTTCTTCGAAGGTAACGGTAACGAGTAGATTTTTCATAATTGGAATGCCTTTGTTTCTATGTTTTTATTCCTCAAACTTTTCGTCAAAGAAAATTACATTCATTAAGTCTTTCGATGTAACAATACCTTCCAGTCTTCCTTCGTCATCTAATACAACCACTGATTCTATAAGATGATTATTCATTTCGTTTACTGCATCATATGCGTTTGCATTTGCATTAAGAGCAATCAATCTATGATGTGGTTGGACTTCCTCAATGGTTTTCAAAAGAATAGCTTTATCGTTATTCAAGGCAAACTTTAGGAAATCTGTGACAGACATGACTGAAACTGGATGATGTAACTCATCAACGATGACAAGGTGGTGAATATTTTTCGAACTCATTTTCCGAGCTGCGTCTTGCCAAGTATGCTTTAGACTGACAGTAAAAACATTTTTTGTCATTACATCTCTTATCTTCAATCCATCAAATGAACTCTTCATTTCGTTTCCTCTCTTAGAAATCTTGATATTTGATAATATCATATTGTCTCAGTCTTGGCAATAATTTTTAAACATTTACCATTTCTTTCCAAAAGATAATTTTCCAATAAAAAGAAAATGGGTTGATTGTTTCTAATATATTTTCAAAATAAATTTATGAAAATAATCAAGATTTTTTTTATAACTCTATTTCTCCTATCGTTTCAAATTTTATTTTCGCAAGAAACGGAAATGGTAACGATAACTCTTCTAAGAAAGAATGTGCAGGTCATCGTCAATGGTGAGTCAAAAGTTCCAAAAGTCGATGAAGAATATCCTTTAACTGCTAAAGTCCAGTCTGATGGAATGGGTTTTTTAGAATTCAAATACAAAGATACTGTTTACCGCGTTGAGAAGAATACAACAATTCTTCTTTCTGATGTTATCAAGTCTTCTGGAATAAAAAATTTTAAACCAGATGGGAAAACTGACACCGCCGGCGTTCGCGGGGGAGATGTAAATAGAAAGAAGAATAAAAAGCAAAAGCCCAAAAGAAAAGTAGAAGAGGATAAATAACTCACCTTACGCAAGGTGAGTGACCAGCGTGCCCAGCGCTGGATTTGGGGCTACACCTAACGGTGGGTTCGCTGCCGCGGGCTATTGACTTTATTGCTTTGTGTATAATGGGTAAACAAGTATTATCCTCAATCAAAGATAAGTAGCCTTTCTACTTTGTTTTCATCGAATGAAAGGCCTATCTTATCTTTTTTTTCAAAAATAATAAATTTGTTTTGCTTCTTATATTTTTTTCCAAGCTCTTTTTCCACAAGAGATTTATCTGAGCCAATTTTAATTTCTCCATAGGAAGGACTGTCTTCTCCGAGCAAATGGATTTGATGCACGATTCCGTCTCGCATATATACTTTGGAAGACTTTGTATCATAATACCAAATCTCCATTCCATCTTCTACTTTCGGTTTTCTATCTGGCTCTTTCCATAAAGAGAGAAGTTCTTTGATTGTTGTTCCGATTTGAATTCCATCGACTAATGAAGCTTTACCTTCGTCTTTTGGCGGGATTGAAACAGCGGCAGATTTACTGAGAAATTCAGCCCATTTGGATGAAGAGTCAAAATTTAAAAAATAGAATTTTACAGTTCCTTTTGCTGAATTCATATCAAGTATTGCCAAGTTCAGGATAACAGCGCTTATATCCTCTTCCTCTGCTTCTTTGTTTTTTATTGATTTTTGTAAATCTTTTACTAGTTGAAGGGCTTCGTTATTTCTACCTTGTCCTTTGTAGAATTCTTCTATCTCTGGAACAAGAACACGAGCCATCTCTTTAAATATTTCTCGGGATAATTTCGAATTGCCTTCTATTACTGCAAGCGTATGACAGAAAGCAAGGTTGTTTAGAGTTTGAACCGTTGGTTCTGCATGAAAAGAAGAGCGTGCAAGTTTCAGTGCGTTAGCCTCATCTTGTTTTTCTGGAGAATAAACCAATAGAACAGAGAAGTTGGAAACAAACCAAGGGTCTTGATTTTCTTGAATTAAGGTTCTGTAAGCGGTTAATGCCTTGTTAAACTTTACTCGATCACCCGGGATTTTTTTTGTAACACTCTTTTGGGCTTTTTTATCGAAGACCATATTGTCACGAAAAGAGGGTAGGTCTATAATGCTTTTTAATTTTAAATCTTCCACTAATGCGGATTCTATCCAGATTTTATGCAATGCTACTGTGCGCGCTTTCTGAAAATCCAGATTATCGGGATACGTATTCAATGCTTCGTCTAATTCTTTTAAAGCCTTTTCTAGATTACGAGAAGTTTGAATATCTGCAAACACATACTCCATCTTAGCCGCCCAAGCGTAAAGATCCTTATGCTCGGAATTTATTTTTGAAAGTCTTTCATTAGGAGAAGGGTGAGTTTGAAAATAGGTATTGGATTTTGCCCCAGCATTCAAATCTTTTTGCCTGATGTCATTTAGATGTTTAAGCATTTTTGTGAAATACTTTACATCATAGCCAGACCTTTGCAGTAATAGAATTCCGCTCATGTCAGCGTCTAATTCGAATTCTCTACTTTCCTCATTTTCATCCTTGGAATTTTTCTTTTCAATCTTAGCAAGGTATGATTTGAAACTATGACGATTATAAAAATGTCCTAATTCGTGTGCAAGCATTGGAGCTAAATATATTTCTCGATATCTCTCAAATTCTCGAGTGTTAGGCTTACTTCCAGTATCCTTTTGAATCTGATTGTCCATTTCATCGAGTAGACCGGTAAGAATGATAAATTGTCCTCCAGGGAATGCAAATGCGTTAAATGCATCGTCTTTAATGATCGAGTATTGTGATTCAAAATTAGCATTGCCTGAATTACTTTTCAGTTTATGAAAAGTTGCGTCTATCGTATGGCGCCAATTTTTATGCTCTTTGATGTCGCCGCCTAAGGCCTTTGCATGCTTTTTGTAATCTGCTAAACTGAGAGATTGCACTTGTGACCAAAGGGCCTCTTCAAAATTTACTGACTCTAACGGAAAAATGGAATTAGCCGTAGCAATCAAGAAGGCTAAGAATATTGATTTAATTAGGTTTGTTTTCATGTTTATTTCTCCCTTGTTTCAAAAACAATTCGATTGACATCGTATTTTGTTTTTCCAGTTTTATCTAATTGTAGAGTGATACCTTTTGTGCCTAACAAGCTTTTTGTGCTACCGGTATAAATTCCCTGTGAAACTCCATTTTCGAGCGCAACAGAGGAATCAGAGGCAATGACTACCATCGTATCTTCGCCGATTGGAGTGGAGGCTATGAGCTTGTATTTCTTTGGAGCGTCAGGAGGTGGAAAAGCAAACTCTTTGTTAGTCTCTACTTTGTTGTTGGATTGGTATTTGTTGGGAAATAATTGTGTAATAGATCCATCCTGTCCATAGACTAGTATTGTAACGTATGCATATTTTTCTTGCTTCGAGCGGATAATGAATTCTACCCGCAACTCATCTCCTATGACTGCTCCACCGTTATCCTTAGAGCCAAGTGCATTAGTAATTTCAATTTTATAGTCTCGTTTGCCCGGAGATTTTAGATTTGCTAATTCCTGTAATGACTTTTCTCTTTCAAGAACGGCTAAGAATTCTTGGGAAGATGTATCATTCAAACCAGTCCAACTACCAATAATTCGAGAAGATTGAGTATGAACTATTCTAAAACTAGTTGAGCCTTTTTCTACAAGCACTAAGTAGGAAGCGCCTAACGTATTGCCCGCCTTCGCATAACTGCCTTCTTTTAGAATTCCCTGTTGACCTAATTTCATTTCCGTTAGTAAAGAATCAATCCGTGTCCGCTCGACTGGTTGTAAAAAATCGGTCTTACTCATGGTCGATTCGATTTCTGCTCTGAGATCAGGCTGGGGTCCGATGACGGCTACAGTCAATTTGCCGTTAGCATAAATGGGAAAGGAGAATAGAATTAAAAGTAAGTAACGCTTAATCTGAAGTCCTGAATTTTGAATGGATTGGATTCCGAATACACTTGCCAATTTAAATAAGAATGGTTTCATTTTCACTCCCTAAAATTCTAACTATTAGTAGTGACTTGATTGATTGCAATAATATTTTGAGAATGAGCGAGTTGTCTCTTAAAAAAGTATGGCTTTAATGGACTAGACTGGTTTATTCCACGCCAGACCGCATTAAAGAAGTTTTAGATAATCTTATAAATCTAGATTGTAATCCAGTCTTCTATATTTAATCCTTTGATTCTACCGAAGTGAGATGCGTTTCCTGTAACCAGTATATTTTTATTTTCCATAGCAATGCCTGCTATTAGTATATCTATATCGTTTAACGGATTTCCTTTTTTGCGCAAACTAGCATATATCTCAGAGGATAGCTCCACGGATTTTTCTGTCAGTGGATAGATATTTAGTTCTTTGGAAAAATTAAGGTAAGATTTTAAGTATTTCTCTGAGTGTTTGAATTTTAAACCAGAAAGTATCTCGTAGTGGGTAATAAGTGTAATCCCAACCAACAATTCCCCTTGAATAGCTTTTTTAAACTGTTCAACTACACTTTCTTTTTTTCTTAAATAAAAAGAAACTGTATCTGTATCTAGAACGAATCCTTTGTTCAAATTTTATTTCTCTTAGAAGTAGCCTTACGTCTTGTTCTAACTTCTTTCAAAAAACTGGTCAAATCAGAGTCGGACATTTTCTCCCATGCGCCCGCGTATCCTAAAATATTGGCGGAGGTTTTTTTCTTTTTATTTGCCTCCATAGGAATAACCTGCATTCTCTGTAAGAACAAGCCGTTTGAGCTTACACTTACTCCTATAAATGCTCCTGCGTATTCTCGCCCCAGAAGAATTCTTCCTTTATTATCTGCGTGCAGTATTTTACTTGTATCCATGTCACAATTTTACTACAAGTGGGAATATATGTCAAGTGGGAATATCCCACATTTCTTAATTTACCAGTCTATTAGCAATCCAAATTCCGAGGAAGCCGCCAATTACAGTTCCAAGAATTGAACTAATCGAAAAAATATCCGCACCAAAGAAAGTCGGGATATATCCTCCAATAGCAGTGCCGATGAACATACAGATCATAACGATTTTTCTTTCCATAAATTTCTTATCGGTGTCTTGTCTTCCCTTCGCTCTAAGTATTCGCGACAAATGCCTGCGCCTGTTCCTCTGAGGTTAAATAATTCTTAACTTGACGAATAGATGTAAATCAAAATAAGTAGATTCATGCAAACTGGAATCGCGCAAAGAAAAATTGGAAATTTAAACTGTTATGAAGTAAAAGGAAAAGAGGGCGGTCCTGTCATTGTATTGATGCATGGATTTGGTGCTAATGCACAGGATTTACTTCCACTTCATCAATACATCAAAGCACCAGTAGGGACTAATTGGTATTTTCCGGATGCGCCAATGGAAATGGACATGGGAGGCGGTTATAAAGGTAGAGCCTGGTTTCCTCTTATGGCATCGGCAATCGATCATGTCGCAAAATATGGAATGAATTTTGCAAATTTACATCCGCCCGGACTTGATAAAGCTAATGAAGAAATTATGAAAATGCTTGAAGATTTAAAAACGCCCCTTGAAAAAATTACTCTTGGTGGATTTAGTCAGGGCTCAATGCTTGCGACTGACGTCACTTTGCGTCTGACAGAAAATACAAACGGCTTAATCATATTATCCGGAACTTTGATTTGTCAAAGTGAATGGTCGGTGCTTGCACAAAAAAAATCTAGAATTCAGTTTTTTCAGAGTCATGGAACAGAAGATCCTGTTTTAATTTATCAAAATGGAAAAAATTTAGAAACACTTCTTCGTGAAAACGGTATGTCGGGCGAGTTTGTTTCATTCAACGGCGGTCATGAAATTCCTGATAAAGTTTTGAAACGATTGAGTCAGTATTTGTTGAGGTAACTGAAATTTGCCACAGAGGCACTGAGTCGCAGAGGGTTTTATGAATTTAAAATTATTTTTTCTTACTAGTTACCTTTTCTCTATTTCAATTCTAATAGCCTCAATCGAGACTAATAACTGTAAGCCTTTACCAATCTTTCAATGTGAATCTCTTGGGACAGAAGCAAAAATATTCTATGATACTCTTGGTGAATGGAATGGTATTTATACAATGCAGCCCGTTCGGATTGTTCAAGATAAAATAGGTATCTGTCATATTAAGTATTTTTATACACCTGTTAAAGGAAGTAATGCGACAGACACCGGCTATGACTTTCGTATCTTCTATTATACGCTTGATAATAAAACTTGTAAATGGAAAGTGGCGAGAATGAATTCATATATGTCAGGTGTTTTAGCTTATGATTGATTTTACAAATTTGACTTCTTATAAAAAAGTTCCAAATCAAACGGATGGAGCCTGTTTTGCTTGTAGTCCTGTAAATGAAAAGGGTTTAAAGATGAAGTTTTATACAGACGAGGAATCTGTATTTTCTAGTTTACAAGTTCCTGCTCATTTATGTGGCTGGAGCAATGTAGTTCATGGTGGGGTAACGACGACTATCCTCGACGAGACAATCGCCTGGACAGTGATTTACTTACGCCAAAGTTACATGCTTACAAAAGCACTAAGCGTTGAATTCTTGCAACCGCTTTTTGTAGGAAAAGAAATCCATTCCATCGGAAAAATTATTGAAACCAAATCGAAGCGGGAAGTAATTGTAGAGGCTTCCGTTTTTAATCATGAAAAAATTCTTGCAGCAAAAGCAATCGGGAGCATAATTCTATTTACCCCCGAACAAATTCGCAAACGCCAAATTTTCCCTGAAAAATTTCTAGCAGACTTTGAAGAGAAAGTTTTTGGTAAGTAGGCTTATGGTCATTTCTTAATTTGGAATCTGAAGCGATGCCTTTCTATCTTTACTGTTCTTGATTTCAATTCAATACTTAAAAACACGCTTGACAAGAGAATCTGAATATGGGTATTTATGGATATAGATATGGATATTCCAAAAATCGAGATTACTCCTGAGATTTTAGCTTCCATCGCTGAATTAGACGAATTTAAAGGGGAGTGGAGGTATTTAACTGGTTTGTCGAAAGACAAACTAGTTACTTTGAAAAAAGTTGCGAGCATTGAATCTATTGGTTCATCCACGCGAATTGAAGGCTCAAAGCTTACCGATGGCGAAATTGAAAGTCTACTAAAAGGACTCGACTTATCCTCGTTTCGTTCGCGTGACGAGGAAGAAGTTGCTGGTTATTCGGATGCGATGAATCAAGTTTTTAATTCTTACCATGATATTCCGCTAACAGAAAATTACATTAAGCAATTTCATAAAATTCTTTTGAAATACAGCTCTAAGGATAGAAGTCATAAAGGCAATTACAAAAAAATAGACAACCACCTAGAGGCATTTGATTCGAAAGGAAAAAGTTTAGGTGTAGTTTTAAAAACTGTCTCTCCCTTCGAAACGCCGATACGAATGAAATCTTTAATTGACTGGACTAGTATGGAAATAGCGGATAAAAAGGTTCATCCGCTAATAGTAATTAGTCTTTTTACACTAAATTTCCTTGCAATCCATCCGTTTCAAGATGGGAATGGAAGACTTTCTAGAATTTTAACTACTCTTTTACTTCTGAAGGCAGGATACACTTATGTTCCATATTCTTCGCTGGAAAAGATTATAGAAGAAAATAAGGATAACTACTATTTGTCGCTTAATAAAGCGCAAAAAAACTTACGCGATTTCAAAAAAATAAATATCTGGATTGTATTTTTTCTAGATTGTCTCGTAAAACAGAAAAATGCTTTGCGTAAAAAAATCAATGCCGAATTAAATCTTGTCAAATCCGATATTTCTAGTTTGAGTCAAATGATTATTAGCCTCATAAAAGATCATGGCAAACTGGCCATTGGTGAAATTGTAAGTCTTACAAATGCAAATCGAAATACGGTAAAAGCAAATCTGAAAGTTCTTGCAACAAAAGGTTACATTCAAAAGTTTGGAAATGGGAAGGGTAGTTATTATACAATTTAAGATTTTACTTTACCACTTCGTCTTTACTCAATTCATTCAGTAAATTAATTACCATTGAGTTAATCATTTCTTTTCTCTCTGCCGCGGGAGAATTAAAGACTCCGATTATAGCAGGAAACCAGCCAAACCATAATTTGCTTTTTGATTTCTGAGAATAAAATTTTGTTTCTTTTCTTTTGGCTTCGTCTTTTATAATTGCTTCCAATTCTAAATCTACATCGTAGTAATGTGGAATGATGTAGATGGTTAGTGCAGTTACAAAGATTGCGAGTATATTCGTGCTATTTTTAAATGTAACTTTAACATTTAAGTCAAGATTCTGTTTATTACTATTTAGTTCTACGGATTTGAAATTACCGTTTCTTGTAAATGATTCTCTGATAAAAATTAATTCATCCAGTGCTGTCAATGATGGAATATATGACACTAGACTCAAAGGGACATCAAGGATTTTGTCATCACTTAAATAGTTATAGCTAATCATAAGATTTACATCTTTGTTTATATGAGGATAATTTAATTTAGTTGTAGATTGTGTTTTGTAATCTGTGCTTAGGCAGTTAAACAGAATTAGACTCAAAATAAAAAGGAGACTGTATTTCATAATACGCTCCTAATTGAATCTAGGATAAAATTAAATCGACTAATTGGAATTTCTCTTCTTGCTTTAAGTGGAAAATATATATTTTCGTTTGTAGAATCTTTAAAATTTTGCGTTGAACTGTTTAATTTATTCCCTTTACTGTCATAAGAATTTACTTCCAGAGTATAGTCTGCTTCATATCTTACTATCGGTCCGCCAAACCAAATATATAAAGTCAAAGTGAGAGTGGCTAATGGAAAGTATAGAGGATGAACTTCTAGTTGGTTAAAATATTTCTTAAACTTTAAATCAATAATTTTTATTTTAGAATTAGTGTTGGAATCTTTATAATAATTGACTTCCTCAAAAGTTTTCGTTTCAATTAGCGCATTATATAGATTTGCCTTTAACATGGACTCGAAAAAAGCTTTCTGATTATCAGGATAGTCGATGATTTCAATACTCCTGATAGCGATAGTTTCTTTATTTAGGTTTGTAGAACTTTTATACTTTGATGAATTTAATAACACCGAATCATGCGTAATACAGTTCAGAAATGAAAGCAGAAATAGAAATGGAAGGATTGTCTTCATAGATATACATCCTGGAAATCTTCTGAATCCTGTCAAAAAAATCATTTACCGAAAGCTAAACCAGCTTCTACATTAAATAATCTTAGCTTTAATGCATATAATGTATAAAATAACCTTGACTATTATACATTATATGCATAAAGTAGACCTATGCAGCGAAAATTGTATCCAAAATTGCTAGAATGGCGAAATTCTCCCTATCGAAAGCCGCTGATTTTGCGAGGGGCAAGGCAGGTGGGAAAGTCGTTTCTTGTGCGAGAATTTGGTAAAAATGAGTTTTCGGACTACATTGAAATTAATTTTGAATTGCAACCGGAGTTGAAAAATTCTTTTAAAGATAAAAAGCCAGAACGCATATTAAAAAATTTGGAATTATATTTAAATCGAAAAATAGAATTGGAAAATACGATTCTTTTTCTAGATGAAATTCAAGAATGTCCAGAGGCGATTCTTTCTCTTCGTTATTTTCATGAACAGATGCCGACACTTGCAGTGATTGCTGCGGGCTCCCTTTTGGAGTTTGCTTTAAATTCTGAGGAATATCGTTCTCCGGTTGGACGAATTCAATTTCTTTACATTTATCCGCTCAGCTTTCAGGAATTCTTAGAAGCGATAGGCGAAACAATAGTATTAGAATTTTTACACAAAGTAAATCTCTCTGATGAATTTAGTTCTGTTGTTCACGAAAAATTATTAAACTTATACCAAGATTATTTAATTGTAGGCGGAATGCCGGAAGCTGTAAAAGTATATACGGAAACGAAAAACTTTTCTCTTGTAAAACAGATTCAACTTTCTCTTTTGCTAACTTACCGAGATGATTTTTCTAAGTATGCGGGTAAGGTCAAACAAAAGTATTTAGAAAAGGTATTCTATGGTATCCACACGATGCTTGGAAAAAAAATTCGCTACTCTGAAATTGATAGAGAAACTCCTTCGAGAGAATTAAAACAAGTAGTAGAACTTTTAGAGTCGGCAGGAGTTGTGAACAAAGTTATTGGAACTAATAACACAGAGCTTCCTCTTTCTTATCACGCGAAAGAAAATTTTTATAAACTAATATTTCTAGATACAGGTCTTTCTTTAAAAGCAAGTGGATTAGAAGAAACTATATTAACTTCTCCTAATATACTTGGAGTCTATGAAGGCGGACTGGCAGAACAATTTGTCGGGCAAGAACTAATTGCTTATGCAAGTCCAGAAGAAAGAGCAAAATTTTTCTATTGGGAACGATTTAAACGAGGGAGTAGTGCGGAGATAGATTATCTGCTAATATATAAATCAGAAGTTTATCCTGTCGAAGTAAAAGCAGGGAAAACTGGGAGCCTAAAAAGTTTAAAATTATACAAAGGAGAAATGCAGAATCAAATCTCAATTCGTTATTCGAAGCTCCCTTTATCTTACTACGAGGGGTTACTCTCTATTCCCCTCTATATGATTGCAGAGACTGAGAGGCTATTAGAAGTCATAAAATCCGCTCAACTGTAATTTGCGCTATATCGTCATTTTGCTCTGTTTATAAAATCAATTGTGATTTGGAGTTTGATTTCATTTTGGATAATTCTCAGAGTCATGATTGGTTCCTTTAGGCAATCAAAGTTCCAATTCCACTATTTGTAAAAAGTTCTAATAGCAATGAATGCATTATCCTACCATCTATGATATGAGTTTTCTTAACTCCATTTTGAATTGCGTCTAAACAACATTCTACTTTTGGGATCATGCCGCCTGAAATATCTCCTGATTGAATGAGTTCTCTGACTTGAGCTTCATTCAAATACTCAGCCAATTTTTCCTTGATGAGAATGCCTGGAGTATCTGTAAGTAAAATGAGTTTTTCTGCGTTAAGTGCTCCAGCGATTGCTCCCGCCATTGTATCTGCGTTGATGTTGAGCGCCTGACCGTTGTTATCCTCAGCAACGGGCGAAATGACTGGAATTGTTTTTGCATCAAGAAGGGATTGGAGTAGAACTTTGTTGATTTTCGTGATTTTCCCGACAAACCCAACATCGACTAATTCCATTTTGCCGTTCTCGTCTTGGACTTCAATCTTTTGAATTTCAGCCGTTGCTAATTTTCCATCGCGACCGGAAATTCCCAAAGCGTTTCCTGATTTTGAATTAATTAAACTTACGATTTGTTTGTTTAATTTTCCGGATAAAACCATTTCTACAACTTCCATGGTTTTGGCATCTGTAACTCTATGACCTCTCACAAACTTTACAGGTAGTTTTAATACATCTAGAATCTGGTTGATTTCCGGTCCACCACCATGCACGATGATTGGGTGAATTCCTAAGTATTTTAAAAGCACTACGTCTCGCGCAAAGGATTCCTTCAAATCGTCTTTAATCATTGCGGCTCCGCCATATTTGATTACGATAATTTTATTTGCGAATTCTGTGATATACGGGAGTGCTTCTAAAATGTTTTTTATCTTTGAAATATTTTCTTCCATAGTTTCCTATCTTTTCACAAGGGATATATACTAAAAGTTTTTTTTATTCTTGAGATAGGCGGTCGATTCCCTAAAATGGATTTATGAAAAAAGCTTTAATTCTATCAGGTGGCGGAGCGCGTGGCGCATATCAAGCAGGAGTTTACAAATATCTCTCGGAACAAAAATTTATTCCCGATGTAATTTGTGGAACTTCCGTTGGCGCACTCAATGCAACCGCACTCGGTTGTGGTTTCACTCCTGAAAAGTTAATTGAACTTTGGCGAAGCATTCAAACTGGAAACGTAATGCATTATTCTATATGGCAGAATATTAAAGATATTATCTTCAGAAGGTTTTCTCCTATGGTAGATACTACTCCGATGAAACGTCTTCTTGCACGCGAATTGGATTTTGAAAAATTGCGCAGTGCTAAAACAAAAGTTTTCATTTCAGCGGTTAATATCAGTAATTCGGAACTGGTTTATTTTTCGAACGAGGAAATTGGAATTCAACATCTTATGGCGTCGTCTGCAATACCTGTTGTGTTTCCTTGGCAGTATGTCGATGGCCAGCCGTATTGGGACGGTGGGCTAATGGCAAATACTCCTATCGCACCCGCAATTGATGAAGACGCTAAAGACATTATTGTGGTTTTGCTTTCTCCTGTTGGTAAAGTGCAAATGGAATTACCTACCTCAAGAAAGGAAGCTCTCGAAAGAGTCTTTGAAATGACGCTCATTTCTTCCTACCAAGCAATTCGCTCTAGCATCGAATACACAGAGCTTCAAAAAGATTCAAAATCAATTCTTTCTTTTTTCGATTACTTAATTCAAAATAAAAATATTCGGATAAGAGCTGTTAGCCCTAAAAATTTTCTGGGTCTTAGAAGTATTTTAAATTTTAGTCATTTGCAAGCTGATTCGCTTATCGAAATGGGATACAATGACGCCAAAGAACAATTAGGTGCTTTATCTTAATGAACCGACTCTACTCTAAAAATGGTTTCTTCTCTGATAAAAGCGGGGGCATAATACTATTACGCGGAGTTAATCTTGCAGGTAGTTCCAAACTACCTACCATTCCTGATGGGACAACCTTACTCGATCAAACTGAAAGTTTTAAAAATCATCGTAATGTTTCTTTTATTGGTCGTCCTTTTTTAGAAGAAGAAGCAAATGAGCATTTTGATCGATTAAAAAAATGGGGTTTTAATTTCTTACGTTTTTTGATTACATGGGAAGCAATCGAGCATGGTGGTCCCGGCATTTATGATGATGAATACATTGAATATATTGTTCGCATGGTAAAACTTGCCGAGAAAAAAGGATTTTATCTTTTTATAGATCCACACCAAGATGTATGGTCTCGCTTTACCGGTGGCGATGGAGCACCTGGCTGGACACTTGAATCTATCGGCATTGATATAATGAAATTAAAAGACGCTGAAATGGCTTACATTCATTATGCGCAAGGAAAAGACTATAAAAAAATGATCTGGCCTCAGAATTATCAAAAGTATCCAACGGCAACTCTCTTTTCTCTTTTTTTTGGAGGCAAGGTTTTTGCGCCTAATCTAAAAATAGATGGTGTGAATATTCAGGATTATCTGCAATCTCATTATATAAAATCAATTCTTCGGCTTGCTCGAAAAATTTCAAAATTTAAAAATGTAGTAGGATTTGGATCTTTAAATGAGCCATCTCCCGGCTTTATCGCTCGAAAGAATTTGTCTGAATTTGGAGGATTTGGAAATGGGATTCTTCATACCTCTACACCTTTTCAAGAGATGTATGCCTCGGAAGGAGTTTCTTGCAGTATTGATATAAAATTTCTCTTAGGACCCTTTGGAATTACAATTGGAAAGCATGCAATGAATCCGAATGGAATTTCCATTTGGAATAAGGGGCATATTTGTGTTTGGCGCCGGCATGGTGTATGGAACTACGACCCAAATGGTGCACCAATGCTTTTGAAAGCAGATTATTTTTCAAAGGTAAATGGAAGAAGCATAGATTTCTATTCTGATTTTATGAAGCCATTTATAAAAAATTTTAAAACATCAATTCAAAAAGTAAACAAACAATTTTTTATATTCATTGAAAGTGATCCAACTAAACTTGAATTAAAATGGGATGAAAAAGAAAAGAAGGGTTACTCGTCAGTAGTCAATGCTAGTCATTGGTATGATGGAGTTTTACTCTTTACAAAAAAAAGCTTTGATTGGTTCGGAGTTCACGGTTTTAAGATGAAACCCGTCTTCGGAAAAGAAGCGGTCCGAGCTATGTATAACGATTCGATTGCAGCTATTAAGAATATGTCAACAACGGAAATGAATTCTTGTCCAACACTCATTGGTGAAACAGGGATTCCTATGGATATGGAAGGAGCTAATGCATATAAAACGCTAGATTATAGTAAGCAGGAATCGGCGATGGATGCAATCTTTAGAGCAATTGAAAAAAATATTGTCAACGTGACTATATGGAATTATACTCCAGATAATACTCATAAACTAGGCGACAAATGGAATGAAGAGGATTTATCCATTTACTCCAAAGACACCCCAAGAGAAGTTTGCGAAAATGGAGGTAGAGGGACGAAAGCGTTTTCGCGTCCTTATCCGATTCTAACGGAAGGAAACCCGGTTTCACTTTATTTCGATATAAAGAAAGGATTGTTTAAGTATTCCTTTCGACGTGGGGGTTACGATAAGGGTTCCTGCGTTATCTTCATACCGGATGTTCACTATGCCGCGGGGTTTAAAGTATTGATTAATGCAGGCACTTATACCTATAAAAAGGATAAAAACCTGTTCTTTTTTCAAGGAGAAAGTGGAGTAGATCTTTATGGAATTACGATTCTAAAGGATTAATAGACTCAAAGTAAAAAATATGCTTGTAAAAAACATGTGGCATATTTCAATTTTCTCTATGTATAAATTAATGTTAGCTGACGATCATCCAGTAATTCAAGAAGGCATCAAAGCATATTTAAAGGATTCAAATATTTTTTCCTTAGTTGGAACGGCCTCGAATGCCGAGGAACTTTTTCAGATGGTATCCAATGATTGCCCTGATATTATATTAACAGATTTAGATATGCCTGGTTCAAATACGATTGAAGTTTTAAAGCGACTGAAAGAAAAATTTCCAAAGTTAAAAAAAGTTGTTTTTACTTTTCATGAAGAAAAATCATTCTTCTTAAAATCTGTCGAAGCAAGTATTAATGGTTATATTCTCAAATCAGAGCCGTTTGAAATGCTTTCTCCTCTGTTGAGTTCTATTATGGATGGCGGTTTTGCTGCTTCCCCAAAAATGCAGAAGTATCTAATTGCTCATTCTACCGAGAATGTTGGTTACGATTCATTAACCCCAAGAGAAAAGGAAGTTCTTGCTTTCATTGCGAAAGGGCATTCGAATATAGAAATAGCTGAAAAATTCAATCTATCTGTTAGAACGATTGAGTTTCATAAAAATAATATCAAAGAAAAATTAAATATGAAGAGTCTAGCTGAAATAATTCGGTATTACGAAAGCTTGAATATATAATTTTCCCTTTTGAATCATGTCTAGACTATTTTAATTTTTCCATCATTGCTTTTCTATTAATTTCTCCCTTTGGAGAATAAATCCATTCTGTCATTGTCAAAGGTTCAATTTTTAAATTGGTATTTTTGAGAATGGATGGAATGGAACGGTGAATAATGGCTATTTGACTTTCAGCGTTTGTATCGGAGTCAGAGGAAAAGAAAAATTTGATCTCTTCTTTGTAAAGTAATAAGCAATTTGAAATAAATTTGTGTTTTTCCTTTAAGTCTTTTTCAATGGTCTCCGGTTGTATCATTATTCCATTTGAAAGCTTAAATGAGAAATCTAAACGTCCTACGAAAAAATATCCCTCTTCATTCTCTTCTACAATATCACCGGTAGGTATCCATGTATCTTTGTGGATACTCTCTATTTGTCCTTCATTCCAATAACCAATTAGGGCGTTTTTACCTCGAAAAAAAAATTCACCATTTACTCCTTGCTTAACTTCACAGCCTAGCGGATTACCAATGTAATTTGCAAACATCTTACCTTTTTCGCCAAGGCAAATTCCTGGTGAAGCCTCTGTTTGCCCGTAACCAATGGATAAATTTGAGTTCTTTAAGCTAGATGCAATGGTCTTGGAAATAGGTGCTCCCCCAATGATGCCAGAGGATAATTTTTCAAGAAAACCATTACAATTACCTCTCTGCAAAAGTCTTTCGATAAGTAATGGAACAGAAGAGAAGTGAGTTATATCGTATTTCGTAAAATAACCAATTAATGAATCTAAATTTTTTCCACTGTCCTGATCTCTAATGACTATTTCACAATGGAAAGTAGATAAGAGTAAGTCTAGAACTAGTCCAAAGCAATGACTCCAGGGTAATACTGATAAGGCGGTATTCTTAGTTGAATCAAATATTTTTGCATGAGTTTGAATTACGTTAAAAACTGCCTCTTCGGATATGCAAATAAATTTTGGTTTTCCCGTTGAACCAGATGACTGCAGAATAAAGCGAACTTCTGCATATGTTTGAGAAACTGAGGATCTAAATTTTTTAGTTTCCGGTGGCATACCCATTCCATCTGGTTTAATTGAAAAAGGTAAATCAGAGTCTGTGACTATAAACTTTGCATCCAGTAAATCCAAAATATCTTCGTCAGCTTGATTTGGCTTTAGAATAATGAGTGTTAGTTTTTCCCATATGGAAGCAAATAAGATGTGAATGAACGCAGGACTTTCGGGGTAACTTAATATTATCCGATCTCCTTGAATTAGATTTGATTCTCGGAAAAATTTAACCCAAGCTCTTACTCCAATCCAAATGGTTGCGGCTGGGATTAAACTATTTTGAAAAATAAAAATTGGTTCCGGCTTCTCTGAGAGCCGATTGTATAGTTCATTTTTGAGGTTTCCCATGAATAACCAATAATCTGATTCTAGATTACAATCCATTAAAGTTTTTCTTTTTGTCATGGAAAATTCTCAATCTAAAGCAAAACTCTAGAATTTTCATAATCCACTATTCCATTATACTAGACGGAAATTCTAATATATTGACAATACACGTATTGTTTTCTACATGGTAAAGATACACTAAGAATTGAGGTAGCAGACGTGGCGAAAGAAGAATCCAAAGTAACAAATGAAGAAAGAATAAAAAAGGAAAAGCATCCTCTAAAATTGCGTCCAGAAATTGACAAATGGGCAAAGGAAGGCTTTCATGCAATTCCAGAAGATGACCACATTCGATTTAAATGGTTTGGTTGCTATCTTCAAAAGCCAAAGACAGATGGTTATTTCATGATGCGAATGAGAATTCCTGCTGGTCAATATACTTCTAGCCAGGGAAGAGAAATTGCAAAATTTACAAATGAACGCGCTCGTGGGCTAATAGATGTTACTACACGTCAATGTTTTCAAGTGCATTGGTTAACGATAGCCGACATACCTCCCATTATTGATAAGCTAGAAGAAATTGGTTTAGGTGTATTAGGTGCCTGTGGTGATATTACACGTAACGTTACTGGAAATCCGCTTGCCGGAATAGATCCAGAAGAATACCTAAGTGCAACCAATTTAATCAATCGTTATGTAAAAGAGATTGCAGAGAGATCGGACCTTGGTGACTTACCCCGCAAATTCAAAGTTTCGATTTCAGGTGCACCGCATAATTTGGCTCAACCTGAAATCAATTGCATTGGAATTGTTGGCGCGAAATTGGAAGTAAACGGTGAAACAAAGTATGGATATACCATACGAGTCGGTGGTGGTCTTTCTACTAATCCATATTTTTCTAAGTGGTTAAATGTTTTTTTGAAGGATGACAATGAAGTATTGGCAGTATGTGCGGGGCTAACAGAGCTTTACCGAGACTATGGCAATCGGGAAAATCGTCGTAAATCAAGAATGAAATTTTTGATGGAAGCTTGGGGACCTGAAAAAATGAGAGAAGAGTTAGAAAAAAAACTCGGCTACAAGTTGACTGACTATCCAAATCCACAAGTGGTGGAACGAAATGCAGATCCATTCGGTCCGCATAAAATGAAACAACCTGGATTGAATTTCATTGGAGTTCCAATTAAAGTAGGTAGACTCAATGGTGATCAATTGATTACTCTATGTGATATCGCAGAAAAATACGGCAGTGGATTACTTCGAAATACGAATAAACAAAACATTATCATTTTAGGTGTTCCCGATGAAAAACTTTCCGATGCAATACAAGCATTAGAAAAAACTGGAATTTACAATCCAACACAGACAAACAATAGAATAGTTTCTTGCACAGGTTCAGAATTTTGCAACCTAGCAATTGTTGAAACTAAGAATAGAACTTCCAAACTCATTGACTATCTTAGCGAGAAAAATGTAAACGTTGAAAATATAAACATCCATTTCTCCGGTTGCACAAATAGTTGCTCTCAATATTCTATTGCTGACATTGGATTCATCGGTGGAAAAACGAAAGGGGAAAATGATGAAATGGAAGAGGCTTATATGCTTCATCTAGGCGGCTCTATAGGGAATAATCCATCTTTTACTCACAGTGTCTTGAAAGTGAAAGCAGATACGTGCGGTCCAATTGTTGAAAAGCTGGCTAATCACTATTATGCAAAAAAAGTGGATGGTCAATCCTTTCGCGATTTTTATAAAGACTATGAAAAAGAACAAGTTGCTGATTTGTTAGGAATCGAAATCTCAAAAGGAGACTAGTTGACTTTACTCAAAACGCCATGCAGAATATAGATGAATTCAATCAAAAGTTTCAAATTTCGAATACAAAAGAAGTCTTACAACTCACCCTTGCGAAATACAAGGGTGGAGTTTTGTTTTCCTCTAGCCTTGGGGCAGAAGACCAAGTTTTAACTGATTTAATTCTTTCAGTAGATAAATCAGTTCAGATTGTTACATTGGATACTGGTCGTTTGCCGTATGAAACTTATAAAACAATTGAAGACACTGAAAAAAAGTATCAAATAAAAATTCAAGTTCAATTTCCAAATTATATTTCTGTAGAAGCAATGGTGCGGAGTAATGGAATTAACCTCTTTTACGAAAGCGTTGAAAATCGAAAAGAATGTTGTTCTGTTCGAAAGTTAGAACCGCTCGCACGTGCGATGAAAGATAAGTCCTTGTGGATTACTGGTCTTAGGAAAGAACAGTCTGTTACACGCTCTGATATGAAATTCGCAGAGTGGGATGAAAAATATTCTGTGCTTAAAATAAATCCCCTTTTGAATTGGACAGAAAAACAGGTTTGGGACTATATTAAAGAAAACAATGTTCCTTACAATGAACTCCATGATAAAGGGTATCCTAGCATTGGCTGTGCTCCTTGCACAAGAGCAATTGAAGAAGGAGAAGATTCTCGAGCTGGAAGATGGTGGTGGGAAGACCCAGCGACGAAGGAATGTGGACTTCATTGGAAAGATGGAAAATTAGTTCCAAATAAACAGAAGAGCGACAAATCAATGTTTGTCTAAGAAAAAAATTCTAAATGAAACAAACTAAAGTTATAGTAAGGAAGAATAAATTATGAGTCAATATCATATGAATCATTTACAAGAACTAGAAGCCGAGTCTATTTATATTATGAGGGAAGTTGCAGCTCAATTTGAGAAGCCGGTGCTTTTGTTTTCAGGTGGAAAAGATTCGATCACACTTGTTCGACTTGCTGAAAAGGCATTTCGACCGGCTAAGTTTCCTTTTCCGCTCCTTCATATTGACACAGGTCATAACTTCCCAGAAACAATTACTTTTCGTGATGAAATGGTAAGGCGAATTGACGAGCGGTTAATTGTTCGTTATGTGCAAGATTCTATCAACCAAGGAAAAGCAGTAGAAGAAACTGGAAAAATTCCAAGTCGAAATAAATTACAAACAATTACTCTTCTAGATGCATTAGAAGAATTCAAATTTGATGCCGCATTCGGTGGAGCAAGAAGAGATGAAGAGAAGGCGCGAGCGAAAGAAAGAATTTTTTCTTTTCGCGATGAGTTTGGTCAATGGGAGCCCAAAAAACAAAGACCAGAGCTTTGGAATTTATACAATGGTAAGATTCAAAAAGGGGAGAATATACGCGTTTTCCCCATCAGCAATTGGACTGAGATGGACGTGTGGCAATATATTTTAAAAGAAAATCTAGCTATTCCTAGTATTTATTTTACTCATAAGAGAAATTTATTCATGCATGAAAATATGCTTTTGAGCGTTTCGGATGTGGTGCGGCCAGATGCAAATGATGAAGTAAAAGAAATGCAAGTTCGTTATAGAACAGTGGGGGATATGACTTGCACTGGAGCTGTTATTTCCAATGCATCTAATATTGCCGAGATAATACAAGAAGTAGCCTCTGCTCGAGTGACAGAGCGTGGCGGTCGCGCAGACGACAAACGTTCTGAAGCTGCTATGGAAGATAGAAAAAGAGAAGGATACTTTTAAATTTTTTTTTTTTTGAAACTTGACAAAATTCAGTATTACTTTTTTTGTATAAAGTAATACTGGGAGATGTTAAATTATGAACCGAATGAACTTAAAAACAATCACCATGAAGGTAAGTGAGGATATGCTTGAAGATATCCAAACCTTAACAAAAGACTTAGATATTACCCAATCTTCATTTGTTAGAGATGCAATTGTCGACTATATGACAAGGATTCATAATCAAAGCAAAGTATCCTTTGCAGAAAAAACTAAAAAATATCGTGGACTAGTATCCCTTGCCCCTGACTTATCAACAAACAAACAACACTTAGCAGGATTTGGAAAATGAAATACGTTTTAGACACAGGCGTATTGGTTGCCTATCTCAACCGTAGAGATAATTTGCATGAATGGGCATGCAAAGAATTGGATATGGTTGCACCGCCATTACTAACTTGTGAGGCAGTAGTGGCAGAATCTTGTTATCTCCTACAAGGAAGTGGCGGCGATGAGGCAATTTTAAAAATGATAGAGGATGGTTTTATTCAAATTCCATTTAGCTTAAGCGATCACACTAAAGAAGTTGGGCAAATTTTGGCAAAGTATAAATCCAATAAAGTTTCCCTAGCCGACGCATCTCTTGTGAGGCTCTTAGAATTGTTAAAAGGTGGAATCATACTTACGACCGATAGCGACTTTCAAGTCTATCGAATACATCGTAACAAAAAAATAAGCATCATTTCACCGGACTAAAAAGGCAAACAAATGAACACAGAAACTTATATGAATATGGATATGCTTCGCTTCATCACAGCAGGAAGCGTAGATGATGGGAAGAGCACTTTAATAGGCAGACTTCTTTTTGATAGCAAGCAAATATTTGACGATCAAATGGATGCGATTGAAAAATCAAGTGAAAGACGAGGTGACGGTTACACTAACTTAGCCTTACTTACAGATGGACTAAAAGCAGAGCGCGAGCAAGGCATCACAATAGACATTGCCTATAAATATTTCGCAACTCCAAAGCGAAAGTTTATCATTGCAGATGCTCCGGGGCATATACAGTATACCCGCAATATGGTGACTGGTGCATCAACAGCAAATCTTGCTATCATATTAATCGACGCTAGAAAAGGAGTGATTGAACAAACATTCAGGCACACCTTTCTAGTGGCTCTATTAGACATTCCTTATATTACTGTTTGCGTTAATAAACTAGATCTTGTCAATTATTCTGAAGAAGTCTTTGAAAAAATCAAAACGGATTATCTAAAATTCGCAAAGCCATTGATCGAAAAAATGGGAATCAAAGAGATTAATTTTATTCCAATTTCTGCACTCAACGGGGATAATGTCGTTGAGCCATCAAACCACATGCCTTGGTATAAAGGCTCATCCCTCATTCAATACTTAGAAAATATAGACATTGATAAATCGCATAATTATGATTTGCCTCGATTCCCAGTTCAATGGGTGATTAGACCAATCGCAAATGAATACCATGACTATCGTGCCTATGCGGGTATGGTAAATGCTGGAGTCTTCAGAAAAGGAGATACGATTACAGTTCTACCCTCTGGCACGAAATCAAAAATTAAAGCAATTGATACCCTGGAAGGAGAGGTAACAGAAGCGTATCCTCCAATGTCCGTTGCAATTCGCTTAGAAGATGAAGTAGATATAAGCCGAGGCGATATGCTAGTAAAAGAAAAAATGCCAGTCGAGACGCAAGAGTTTGAAGCATATATTTGTTGGATGGATACAAAAAAAATGCAAACTGGCGGCAAATACCAATTGCGGCACACAACCAATTCCGTTAAATGTGTTGTCAAAGAAATTAAATACAAAATAAACATTAGCACTCTTGGAAAAATGGAAGGCGTAGATGCTCTTGAATTAAATGACATCGCAAAAGTTGTAATTAAAACAGCAAAGCCAATTTTCTATGATGAATATGCTACCAACCGAGGGACAGGTGCTTGCATCTTAATTGATGAAGGCACAAATCAAACATCAGGTGCTTGTATGATCATAGAAGGAGATTTAATCTGAGTCGAAAATACCTTCCGATGATGCTCGATGTAACAAATAAAAATATTTTGTTGCTAGGCGGCGGGAAGGCAAGTGCAGAAAAATTGAGAACCCTTTCTCAACTCGGGAAACGGATAACAGCCATTTCTCCCGATTTCATTGAGGAGTTTCATTCCTTAGATTGGATTGATTTTGTTTACCGCAAGTATCAATACGGAGACCTAAAAGGATTTGATGTGGTCTACTCAGGAGTAAACGATAGAGATGTAGAACTAGAAATTTTAAAAGAAGCTAAAGAGAGAAATGTTCTAATTAATTTTATCGACAAGGTGGAAGACTCTCTTTTTATTTCTGCATCGACTTTGATACAGGATAATTTCAGTATTTTTATATCAACGTATGGTCGTGCACCCGGTGGAGCCAAATTGATTCGACAGGAGTTAGAGGCTAAGATAGATTTGCTAAATTTGAATCTAAAAGTAGGGGATATGGCAAGAGAAAGAGAGCAGAGGAAAATCAATTCTAAATTTTGAATTAAGAATTAATAATGTGCTAGTTTATCAAAAGAAAATCAAATAGAATTGAATGCAAGTAACTATACCATTTGAGGCTAATACAGTTTATCTGATCGGGGCAGGCTCAGGCGATGTTAAATATCTTACCCTTGAGGCTGATGCAATTCTTTCCCAAGCAGAAATTATTCTTTATGATTCAAAGCTTGATTCGTTAAAAGAGTATTATCCTCAAGCAATTTGGGAAGCTGTCGGAAAGAAAAGAGGATTTCATGAGAAAAAGCAAAGTGAAATCAATGAACTTTTACTAAAATATGCTCTAGAAAAAAAAAGAGTTGTCCGACTCAAAGGAGGAGATGTTAGTTTCTTTGCTCGTAGTTCAGAAGAAATTCAAATACTACAAAAACATGGAATTCAAATAAAACTTGTGATGGGAATCTCAAGTCCACAGCTCTTAGCCGAAGCGTTAGGCGAATCCCTTACACACCGTGATCTAACACGAAGCATTTCCTACTATAGTGGTTACTGGGATAAAACAATTCCGCGAGTAAGTCTACCTAATACAGATGCTCATATCATTTTTATGGGACTAGGGGAAATTGAAGCTATCGTCACACTTCTCCTCGACTCCGGCAAATCACCCGAAACCTCCTTTATTGCTGCAAGCAACTTAGGCAGACCCAGTCAGCGGATACTCAAGACTATTCTCTCGAAAGCAATCGAGGAAGTGCGAAATTCTAATCTAGAAAGTCCTACACTTCTTGCCATTGGATTGAATCATGTTTGAGGGAAATTAGGTTGGTTGCTTTACAAAGAATCGAACTGGCAGAATTTATTGTTCAATGCAGTAAATTCTACTAAGTGTAGAGCAAGATTGCGTTGAATATGTCATCCATCCACTTCCTGTATAGCTAGAATATCCAGCTATCCCATTTACTCCAGAACTTGAGCTAGACCAGGCATTGCACTCCATAGCATAGTTTAATTTATCGCCAAACCATGTGTAACCTCCATTCGAAGCGGAGTCAATCGATGAACTCAAGGTGAACTGAGTCGGATATGGACTTACATCAACAGCTGAATTGATAAGACCTCCTGCCAAATTTATATAACTTGCATAGCTGTCATAATTGCCTTTAAAAACTCCATAGCTATCTCTTAATATTGCTTTGTATGTTTTTGATGAATCCGGTCGTTTTGTATCCGAATTGCACTTAGCATCTGCACCTGCAATTCCCCCCATCTTTCCATTGTAAAGAGTTTGAGTTGTAAATATTCTTCTATCCAAATTTATTTTTGATATTACGATATAATAGGAGTATGTTGAATATGAACTTGTATAACAAGAAAGCGAGTTTGTTGATGAACTCAATGTATAAGCTTTAAATTGTTCAGTCAATTCTATGCCTTCGACAAAACATTTAGCTGTAGAAGCAATTGAAAATTTAATTATTTTTATAAAAAACGTTTCTGTTTTTTCGGGTTTAAACGAATAATAATCATAGTCATAATCTTTTGTCTGTCCATCTATAACATAAAGTGAATACTTCGAATCGTAGGGAACCACATTTGCATTTTCTTTTGAGTCGTTTGGTTCAATGCTTTTATATTCGCATTTAGTATCAGTTGAAGCGGATGCACATTGAGGAACTGCGGGTGTAGGTGGCTTTATAAATGAGGATAACACGGAGTATTTACACAAGTCATTGTTTCCCAAAAGTGGAATCAGTGGATCAGAAGAATTCAGCAAGAACATGAGTGTGCAGTTCGTTGTATCTTTTTTTTCTTCCATGTCTATGCTACTTACTCCTGCTCCAAGAAAGCAGTTTGCGGATAAGAGTAATATTGAAATTGATAAAAGCAGTTGATTAATCATGTATGTATTCATTTTTTCATCCTAATTACATGTAGCTGTCACACCACCGGACGAATAGCAGGCACTACGAGCTGTCATCCCAAGGTCTTGAACTATTCCATTCCTAGATAGAATACAATGACATCTATCAACAGGTGGGCTTGATGGTTGAGAAGGTGAACTCGGCGCATTATTTGTATTAGCCGATGAACTCCCACCACATGTATTATCTACCCAGGCTTGTTGCATAGAGCAATCAACTCCGCTTCCTTGACAAAAAGATAAGGTCGTTCGTGCATTTTCGCATTCACTTGGTCCGGATGATTGATTTCCGCCTCCATCTGAATTATAAGCTGGTTGAGGTTGACTCCTTCGTCTTTCCGCCTGACGTCTCCGAGTTTCCTGTTCAGAAGATACAATGTCATTGTATGCTTTGTTCATACCTGCTACCTTGTTTTCTTGCGAAGCTTCATAATTTCTAATCTCAGTAACAGTTTTATTCTTCCAAGTGTTAGGAATCGTCGAACGGTAATTATCCTCTTCTATTACCCTAGATGCCGCTCTTACCTCGGAAGAATAACTCGCGTTATTCGCAAAACTGGAATAGCCCATAATGCTATCGATTTCATCACTTATATTTGAGAATGATTTTTCAAATTCATCTACATTTTTGGTTAGATACTTAGTCACTACATCACTGGAACATTTTCTTGCTGCCTTTTGATTCTTTATGTTTGCTTTATGACATTTAAAAATAGCATCCACTGATTTTTCTGTATTGCACATGATTTTATCTTCGAGATCATTAGAATTTCTGCATTCAATCTCTCTCGGACATTTCGTAACGCAATTTAAAATCTGCATTGGACTGGTAAAGGATCGATCTTCCCAGCAACCATCAATACAACTCAAACCTGTTTTCATTTTCCTGACAGCATTATAGATATGATTGGTAATCGTATCAGCTTGTAAAAAGCTAAATACAATTAAGAATGTTAGAAAGATAAAGATATTTCTTTTCATAAAATTATTCTCCTAGTGAATTTTCCTCTGCCGCTTTTTGATAGCTATGTCTAAGAATTGCTTTTCTCGCAACGACTTTGGCTTGTTCTTTTAGTTGCGAATCATTGCTATTAACCACAACATAAGCGGCTAACTCAGATGCTTTTTGATAGTTTTTTGAATCGAAATTTTCTTGTGCCGAGCGTAGAACACTTGCATAATCTACTTTCGTATAGGAATTGCTTCTTTTGTTTGCTTCTTCTACACTAGCATTTTTTTCATCTCGTTCGAGTTTGGAATACATATCATCATCAAAGATGTCAATTCCAAGCCATCCCAAGACTAAGTCTAAGTCTTCTCCGAAATTATAATGAAATTGGATTCCTATTAAACAAGAAATTGTAAAACCAATTCTCCCATAAAGATAGGGAGGATAGTCCCACCCAGTTTTAAATCTTTTTCTTCGATAAAAAGAAGGATCTTCTTCGGAAGGATCAAACCAATGTTCTATCTTACCTTCTCTATTGCGGGGAAATCCATTTATGAATGTGCCAGTCCCAATTCCCATAGTATAATCCGTTGTGCGAGTATTGGTATTAAATTCTCCTCCTCTTAATCCAAAAGAACCAGCTTCGTTTCCTGAATAATAAGAAGTATAATGAAGTCCAAAAGAAGATCCGCTTATATCCATTTTAAATCCTATCGCAGGGTAAATTAAATTTACAGAAAAAACATCTGCTGCATCTCTAGCACGATCTTTCGCATAGCTTTTAAGAGAAGTGGAGCAATTTGTGATAAAAAGTGGAAGGATAAATAGCCAAAATACCAAAATTTTTGGATGAAATTTTAACATAATTAGCGAACTGTCTTTCAACGAACCCCTGAACTGTAAACTTCTCCACCAATTGCGCTTCTCCTGAAGCCAATTATAAATCTCTCTCATATAAAAACCTTACTTTAGTTTGGTGAATTGACAAATGGCTAATCTTCATTACCCGTTGCATTGTAGTTCCAAACTCATACTCACAGTGTATAACCACAAAAATCGCTTTGTCAATCGTCAAGATTGATGAGATTCAGTGTTTTTTCGGGCTTTTTTCCTTAAAAATCTCATCAATATTGATGAAAGGCAGGCGATTTTACTTGAAAAGGTGGGTTAGAATTTTCGAATGACGTTAGGATATCTCTGAAAATAGAAAAAGTAATTATGTGTTGTAAGAAAAGGAATTGATAGTAGCAATATGAACTTTCAAAATAAGGGAAATAAGAAAAATTTTACTATTGTCGAAGATAATGAAAACTTCAGAAATACTCTTACAGGATTACTGAAAATAAGACCTGATGTGGGTCGAATCATAGAGTTCTCGTCGGCGGAAGAAGCTTTACATTCGGAATCATTATTAATTTCTGGATTTCTCATTGTGGACTATCGACTTGGCAAGGGAATGGATGGAATCTCTTTTTTAGGAGAAGAAAGCGTTAAGAGCTTACAAATTCCAAAGCTCATTCTCACTGGATACAATGCAGAGTCCAAGATATTTGATGCTTTAAAGCATGGTGCCACGGGATATATGTTTAAAGAAGATATTTATTCTTTAGGACAGATTTTAGAAATTTTACTTTCTGGTGGAGCCTATATATCGCCGACTATTGCTGTAATTGTTGCCAATTTTTTTAAAAGTGAAAGCAATCTACTTGAACATCAAAAGGCACTTACTGAAAGAGAAGAAGAAATTCTTCGAGAAATTGCTAGCGGATACTCTCCTGCTGAAATCGCAGAAAGGTTATCTCTTAGTCTCACCACGATTAGAACTCACATTCGAAACATTTATAAAAAGTTAGAAGTAAATAATCAGATTCAACTTCTGAAGAAAGCGAATGAAAGCCAATATTGAAAAATATATTCATTGGATAAGAAATCTTACTCTAAAGTTTCTGAAAAAATATTTTTCCTACGATTCACATATAAGTGCTTTTTTCCTTGAGCAGTATCAGAGAGGACTAAGAGTCTTTTTTATGGTGGGGGTGGTCAGTTATTCAGCCTATGCCATTTTTGACTATATGCAGGGTTTTTATCTTTTGCTTATTCTTCGCTTAATTATAATTATCCTTTGCATACTTCCTATTCTAGTTTATTTAAAAAAACTCGGATTTGCAAAGATGAAATATATTAGTAATCTATGCCTTTACTTGATATTAATCTTGGAAATGGAAACCCAAATGCAAGCCACAGATGTTCCATTTTTTCATTCTTCTACATGGTTTGTAGATATACTGATCATTCTCATTCATGCACTGTATTTTCAGGGAACTCCAAAGCAGTATTCTCTTTATTGGTTAACACTCATTCTGTATTATTGTTCACGCTCATTTTTGAAAGTCGATAGAGAAATTAATCCTGTAATAATAAATGTTTGGATGTATCACTTTGAAGCATGGTTGTTTGGATCTGTTTTTAATTTCTGGTGGTTCAAAATTCGTTACGAGAGAACACTTGCAGATATTCGCTTAAAAGAAGAATACGAGAAAAGAATTTCGATCGAAAAAGAGCTTTCAAGAATAAAGGAAAGGGAGGCAATATTTGCAGATATTCATGATAGTCTTGGAGGTAAGCTATTGGATTTGTCACTTCAATTAAATAATCTGGAAACAGAAATGCAAATACCCTTACAATTCAAGTCCAAAATTGACAAGACACTCTCGGAAGTGTTAAAGGGACTTCGCAATAGGCTACTTGTTTATGATGATATCCAAAAAATCGAAAAGAATTTTTCGGAAGGGCTTGAATTATTCTTAGTTAGAAGGTATTCTCTTGCAGATAGAAAAATTCAGCTTTCCTTTGCTCCTTTTTTTTGTGATAATTCAATCCCAAAAGAAAAGGTTCCCTTGTTAATAAATGTCATTACCGAGTTGGTAAACAATGATTTAAAGTATGGTTTTGGAGTTTCTAAATGGTCTATCAACTCAAATCAGAAATTCTTATCTTTTCACATGCTAGCCAATACTAACTGGAACTCATTACTCAATCAAACAAGAAATGGGCACCTTACTATACGAAAGAGAATAGATATATTAAATGCAGTTTTTATGGAGGAGGTAAATGGTTCGCTATACAGTTTTTACCTTTCTATTCCGACTAATGATGATTAGCCTTTAAAAATTATTTTTCTTTCGGTGTAATCAAATCTTCTACTATTTCGCCAAGACCAGAGGCTTTAACAATATCAAATAAAAACTTGGTGTAGTTTATATGCTTGTGAAGTCTTTCGATATCAAGACGAAGATTTAATCTTTTTGCATGAAGCAAGAGTTCTATTTCATCTAAACTCATGTCTTTTGGATCTTTGGAAAGAAATTCTTCGCTTCCATGAAATGGATTAAAGGGAATGTTTGATTTCATTTTAGACGATTTTCTTGATAAGGACAGCTAGTAGAATAAAGGATAATATCATTATACCAGAACCAAGACTCAAGGCAGTGGATATATGATCACCGTTAAAATACTTTAATAATGCAAAATAACTCGCCATTACAATTAAAATGCTTCCAACTATTTTCAAAAAAAGGACATATAAAATCGCAATTGTAATTATAAAACCAAATTGGATTTTCTTCTGAATTGTTTTTTGAATGTAGAGAAATAATAATTCGAAGTAAGATACAAAGTGCTCAACTAAACTGAGCACTTGATTTAAGAGTGTATCTTTTTTTTCTTCTTGCTCTTCTACTTGAGCTTGAGACGCTTTTTTCTTTCTTGCCAAATTATTCTTTTCTGCGCGCTAAAAGCCCAACGAGAACACCAACACCAACACCAATACCTATTCCGATTAACGTTGCTTTTTGAGGATTTTTTGTGATATACTCACCAACGTTATCAATAACTTGTTTTGCTTTAACTCCAGCTTCATCGCCGAAGTGTTTAATCTTTTCTGAAATATCTGAGACTTGTTCCAAGTAGTTTTCCCTCGCTCTTTTTTTTATATTCTCTGATTCTTTACTCAATATTTTGAATTCTGTTGCTAATTTTTCCTGTGCTTCCATGAATTCTATTTAAAAAATAAGTTAATTGCTTGCAATAAATTTTTGAAAAATAAAATAGAACTACAGCTTGTTTATTCTCGGGGGGCACTATGAAAACTTTCAAATTCATGTTTCTTTTCTTTTCTTTTCTTTTTGTTGATTTGTTATTCGCCAATTCAGTTTATGTTCAGAGTCCGATTGCTAAGCTATTAGCAGAGCCGAACGTTGCTAGTGCTGGCAAACCTTTAAAAGCAGGGGATGCACTTCAGCAAATTGGTGAGCAGGATATGTTTCTAAAAGTAAAATCTGGAAACGATACAGGTTGGGTTATGAAGCTATATGTTTCCAAAATTCCTCCATCTGCAAAGGTAAGTAATTCAGGAAATCAGGACAAATCAGGAGCCATTCAATCTAGAGCAAGAGCATCAACTTTTACAGAAACAGCTTCTGCTCGTGGCTTATCTGAATCTAAAAAATTAAGAACTCGTGGTAACGCTGATGAGTATGACTTTGAGTCATTAGATTGGTTAGACAAAATTAAAGTAAAGCAAGAAGATATTGATAAATATAAAGAAGAATAATTTAGGTAGCATCTTAATTTGGTGCAACATTTTATGAATAAAGTTTTTACATTCACATTAATAGTCACTTTTTTCTTGAATCTGTCATGCAAGTCGAATCAGAAAACAGAAGAGAAGCCGGAACCACCTAAGCAAGTTTATAAAGAAATAAAAATTGGCAGGGCACTTGCTGCAAAGTTTATAAAAAAATACGGACTTGTCCAAGATGCTGGTCAGACTAAGTATTTAAATTTCATCGGCGGTAAAATTGCTGAGCTTTCTCCAAGACAAGAGTTAAATTTTAAGTTTGGAATTTTAAATACGCAAGAAGTAAATGCATTTGCCTGTCCGGGTGGTTATATATTTATTACTAAAGGTGCTCTTAGTTTAATTGAGAATGAAGCAGAACTAGTTGGTGTTCTTGCGCATGAAGTGTCTCATGTATCTTTATTTCATTCAGGAAAGTATGAAGCGAAAGAAGAAATATGGATAGATCTTGTCGCATCAATGCTTTCGCCAGGAGGAGATATGGTGTCGACAATGATGGAAGCGGCATCGAAAGAATTAGAAGAGAGCATGCTCGAAAACGGAAGACAAAAAGAATTCGAAACACAAGCAGATTCTTCGGCTACGATTTTAATTTCACAGTTAGGTTATGATATTGGGGCTTATATCGATTATCTTAAAAAAATGAAATCAGCACAGGATAATCAAGTCTTTGTAAAGACACATCCTCCTGTAGATGATCGAATCAATTCAATGCAGAAATTTATTTCTGATCAAAAGTTGCCAAAGTCAGGAAAAACAAATGCTAAGCGCTATCGTCAAAATATTCCAAAAGCATAGACTTGAAAAAAAATACTATAAGGGTTAATTCATTGTTTACAAGAAAAATTTCAATCATTCTATTTTTAGTTTCAGCTTCCGTATTACGTGCAGATTCTTATCACAATATTAATGGCTTTTTTGGAGAGAAGGCAGCAGGGCTTGGTGGTGCATACACTGCAATATCCGATGATCCTTCCGGTGCCTACTATAATCCTGCTGGTTTAACTTTTGCTTATGACAATTCGATTTCTCTTTCTGCTAGTAATATTACTCGAACAAGTAAAACTTACGAGAACGTAATTGGTCCCGGTCAAGGTTATTCTAGAAATTCCCAAAATTACATTCCTAATTTCTTTGGTATAGTCAAAGAGGTTGGTAAATACAAAGTTGCCTTTTCAATCGTCAATACGTTAAACGAAACCTTTAATCGAAACGATCAAGTAGTTAATCCCTTGTATTACCCGTCCGTAAGAAGCTTACGATCTTATAACATAGAATCATACAATCAAATCCAAACTGGATTAAGTATAGCTAGATCAATTACTGAAAAACTTTCATTAGGGGCTACGCTTTATTATACGCTTGATACAGCCAATGCAACAAATACCGCTTTAGTGCAAGGTGTGGATAAAGGCTTCAATGCAATTACAGGAGTGGATAATAGAAAGACTGCTGGTATCTTGCCGATACTTGGAATCATGTATATGCCTAGTAATAAAGTTTCACTCGGGTTGTCGTTAAGACATCAATTTGTTACTGCTGGAAATAGATTGACAAATGGATTTGTTACATCTTCAGGCATTGATTCGACAGGAATTATATTTAGTGAGGGAACGGATCGAAAAAATGCTGGAAGTATTGGCACAACACCATTTGTTTCTGGAGCGTTAAATGGTCGTATACCGGAGACAACTGAAGTTAGAACTGGTATTGCAGTTTTCCCAACGAAAAAATTTATGGCAGCTTTTGACACGATATATACATCTGGATTTAGTCGCAACTCTAATCAAAATGATATTTTTTTATTCGGTGGATCTAAAAACCAATATATAATAAAAGATTCTGATGTTCAGGAACTTAAACGTTATACGACATGGAATTTTGCTCTTGGTTTAGAATACTTTTTAACTGACAATTTTTCTCTTCGCGGTGGAGTATTTACTAATAATGCAAACTCAAAAAATATCAACTGGCTAAAGACTGCAGTGGAGTCAGCGAATCGAAGTGTGAGCGATTCAGAAGTGATTGCACAAACGCCAAATGGAACAGTAAACTACCAATTATCATCTCTTAGAACTCCAGTTCGAAATGAATATGTGAACTTAATTGGATATTCGTTGGGATTCTCTTGGTCAACTTCTCGCGCATCTCTTGGTCTTACTATTGTGAGAGAATCAGGAAGAGGTGGATCTCAATTAGATTCCAATAGACCATCTCAGTCTATGCTATATGACAGCACTGCAGTTTATGTGACTGTAAGTTCTAAGAATAACTAATTTGCGTCAAATACCTGTTTTCCGTAAATTGGTATTTGAATAAAATGCATGAATGGCTTAACAGAATTAGAAATTCAATCGCAAATAGAAGATAAAATACCAAAGTGGAATTTTATCGGAAAGGATTTGTGTCGGGAATTTAGCTTTAATTCCTATTTGAATTCTATTGAATTTGTAAACGCAATAGGGTTGGTTTCAGAGGCAATCAATCATCATCCAGTCATTCAAATTTCTTGGGGAAAAGTCATTGTTGAGGTTCATACTCATTCTATTGGTGGGATTGGACCTTTGGACTTTGAACTTGCTTCTAAACTAGATGTGTTCTATCTACTTCATCACGATATTTAAGAAATTAGGGGAGTATTAAAAACTTTTCATCTAGTCAAAAAATTGCTTGCTGAATTTGAATATTTCTGTATAACTATTCGACTTATGTTAAAGAACCCAAAAAGCTCCGCCTTCTTAATTCTATCTAGTTCAAATTTAAATTCTACAGAAATCAGCAATACTCTTAAAATTCAGCCTGATTTTTTCAATACAACGGAAGAGAATGGATCATCTAAGACCATTTGGCAGTTAAACTCTAATCTCTCACCCGATGATGATATCGAATCACATATCGTTGCACTGTTAAAAAAAATAGCTCCCGTGCGCGCCGAGTTTAAAGAACTGAATGAAGAGCATATCGCAACGCTCTATTGCTCAATTGAGTATTCCGATGAATCAAAAAAATCTTTGCAGCTTAGTTCTAGATCATTGACTTTAATTGGGAATTTAGGGGTAAATATGGAGGTTACTCAATGGGATAATCACAAATTGAGTGGGGCGGGTATCTCAATCATTTGAAATTTTAATAATCCTATCAAATTCAAATCTTCTCAGATAGCGAGTTAAACTTTCGGGAGCATTTGCAATGGTCATATGCCTCCCATGTGTAATTAACTCGCGCGCGAAAACCAAGAGTAATGTGATAAACTTAGGCGTAATATAGGCAGGGTTTTCCAAAGTCAAAACCACATCAAATCTAGTGCTAAGAAATAAGACATTAAAAATTGCCTCGGCTTCTTCTTCTACAGATTCATCAATAGTTTCAAAAAGGCATTGTATAATCACTGCCGTATCGGATTTTTGTTTTATAAAGAAATGCTTGAAGCGATTATTCAATGAATCAACTCCTTTCCTCTCAATTACTAAAATATCGATCCCACTACTTATTTGCAATCCGTTCTTTTTTTCAGGCGAATGGTTTTTTAGAAATTGATACGCCCACTCTAAAGCCACTTCCGGGAATGGAGCCTTATTTAGATCCAATGTCCGTTCATTCCCCGCACGAAGAAACGGAAGGCTTCTTAATTACCTCGCCTGAATACTCTTTAAAGCAAACTCTTTCCTTGGGACTCGAAAAGATTTATGAAATTGCTCATTGTTTCAGATCGGGTGAAAAAGGAGTTCTCCACACAAAAGAATTCTTAATGTTAGAGTTTTATCAAACTGGAATTTCAGAGATGGAATTGATGGATGTTTGTATCTCTTTATTCGAATATTTGCAAACTCATTTTAAAGACTTCGGGTTTAAAAAAGAAAGTTGTTTAAAAGTTAGAATGGAGGATCTGTTTTTCGAAAAAACTGGTCGATCCTTTTCACTAGAAGATATAATAACTACTTTACAAGAAAAATTTCCAGACGCAAATTACGAATACGAATCTATGTATTATGAAGATTTGTTTTTTTTGGTATTTCTAAACTTCATTGAAAACAATCTCCCGAAGGGCTTTCCTGTGTTTATTTATGATTATCCGCAAGAGTTGGCAGCTCTTGCGAAAGTAGAAAATGAAAGAGCAAAACGCTTTGAAATCTATTGGAATGGAGTAGAGCTTGGAAACGCTTTCTTCGAATTAACCGCTGTAGAAGATCAGATTCATCGTTTTAAAGAAGAACAAGTCAAGCGATTAGAACTCGGTAAAGAAGCCTTTGAATTAGATACTGATTTTATTGATTCATTGAAGCGTGGATTACCTTCCTGTTCCGGTATCGCTATGGGACTTGATCGGTTACTTATGATTATCCTGAATCAAGAAAATTTAAAATTTATAAGCCCATACTTTAGGAATAATTATGAATTGTAAACACGTTCGGCAAGCTCAGTGCAGGTTTTTAATGGTGAATGGAATAAGAAACGGCTTGACTCATGAGTATATGGAATTAAACATTCAAAAGGAAAGAATTTAAAAAATGAAATTGAAAAATAGAGTAGTAGTAATTTTTTTAGCCTTCCTTAGTCTTTACCTTGGAATTTCCTGTTCCCTGCTTACGGCTAATACAAAGAAGCCGTCGCAAGGCAATACACTTGAAGCAAATACACAGACTCCACTCGAAAAAATTGCCGAGACTCTTACTAAGAAAATTACAACTCCAAATGCTCGCTTGATTGTATTGACCTTTACTACAACAGAGGGCAAAGAGCATAAGCTAGGGAGCCTATTTGCAGAGAAGCTTACTACTGACCTGGTTCGCAGGGAAAGCGTTGTAGTTCTAGATAGACTTTTGTTTGCCAAGCAAATCCAAGCGCATCAGTTGACTCTAAGCTCTGGAAGTGATTTGTCCGAGATGAAAAAAATTGGCGAACTTTTAGGATTACATGCAATTGTTACAGGAATGATTACCAGTTTTAACAATGGCTATGGTCTAAACTGTAGAATCATTGATCCCAAGACTGGATTTATTCTTGCAGCCGAGGAAGCTTTTTATGCAGGAGAGTGAGAATAATTTTGAATTTTGAATTCTAAATGTTGAATGGTAGGAAAGTAGATTTCTGCTTTTCTCGTCGTTGTAGCATTGGATTATTGTATAAAAATATGAAGAAATCAAAAATATTATTCCGACTAGTCTTTAAATCTCAGATTTTATTTTTTTGTTTTTTCTCTTCAGCAATTTTTGCCTTTGATGTAGATCCTGTTGGTAAGAATGTCAAGGAAGGGGTAGAGCGATATAAGGCGCAAAATTATCAAGGTTCACTTGATAGTTTTAATCAAGCTGAGTCCCAAGGAAAAGAAGAAGATAGACTTTATTTTAACAAAGGCACAAGCTATTACAAGTTAAATGATTACAAACTTGCCTTGAAATACTTTGAAAAATCAGCGACATCAGAGGACAAAGACTTAAAGCTCCGTTCCCTATACAATAAGGGAAATACATACGCAAAGTTAGGCGACAAAAAAAACGCAATCAAATCGTATATGGATGCGTTAAGCGCTAACCCTGATTTTTTGCCTGCTAGAAAAAATCTAGAAATGCTGACAAGAAAAGACAACAAAGATAAGCAAAATCAGAAACAGGATAATAAAGACGATAATTCAGAGAACGAAGAAAAAAAAGAAAATCAACCTGACAAAAAGAATTCTCCGTCTAAAGATAAAAAAGACAATCAGTCCAGTCAAAAGCAAGAGCAGCAGGAAAATGGAGAGGACAAAATAAAAGAGTCCAATAAGCCAATTACAAAAGAAGAAGCGGAACGAATTTTGGAATCAGCAAAACAAAATAAAATCAACAGAAAAAAAATGAATGAACGACCACAGGAGAGAAATGAAGTATTTTGGTAGTATAATAGTCTTTCTTTTTTTAACCGGTAGCATTTTGGCTAACCCAAAAGTTTATTTAAACAAGAATACAATATTAAAAGGGGAGCCTCTCGAACTCAGGATCGAAATTGGTGGCTCTGATCCAGAAGTCTCTCTCTCTAAAAATGTTTTTTCTGAAAACGGGGTTACTGCCGAGTATGTGGGACTTGAAGATAATACGACAATCATTAATTCAAAAGTAACTCATAAGAAGATTGTAAAATTCAGAGTTGTTAGTTCCAAATCTGGAAATCTAACCACACCAAAAATCATTTTATCTATCGACCAACAGCCATTTACCGCTGAGTCTCTGGCGTTTACAGTTAAACCTGAAAAGTATTCCCCGAAGCCTCGCACAATGGATCCGATCTTTGATCAATTCTTTACAGGAAATTTTCCGGGATTTCAAGAACGCGCCTACGTGAATCCAAGTGATGATGATATTAAAATTGGATTTTATACAAACCGCCCGCGCATATATATAGGGGAAACGATGGTCGGAAGTTTTACTTTATACTATCGAAATTTAGAACGTCCCAATTTTGAGCGCAACGAACAAGAGCCTCTTGAATTTCCTTTCTTTACAACTGAGCACCTACCCAACGTAAATATTTCTTTGCCTCCGCGGGCAACACTTGATGGAACGGAATACAATATTACTCCCTACAATCGAGAGATTTATGCATTGACTCCACTCAAGAAGGGTAAATACGCATTAGGCGCAGCTAAGTTTAGTGTGGAAGGCAATCCGCTTTCGTATTTTTCTCCACTAGTGAAGGAGTCTTTCAAAAAAACAGTAGAGGTTTTAGATTTACCTTCTCCTCGTCCCAAAAATTTTTCAGGAGAAGTTGGCGAATACAAAGTAAAAATTCTTATGGATGCAAAAGAAACATCAGTGGGAACTCCTATATCTTTTTCCGTTCAAATCGCTGGGCAGGGGACAGGTGTTTTATTTAAAGACCCACTTCAAAATTTTTGCAAGGATAATACATGTAAGGCGGAGATTACTTTCTTAGATGAGGCAAAGACTAAGAAGTTTGCAAAGCTTAAGAATGGAGAATACGGATTTGAATCGGAAGGAATTTTTAGATACAGTCTTTTTCCTAGAGAGAAAGGCAAATTAAATTTAGGCGAATTAGAAATTGTCTTTTTTAATCCAAACTCCGAACAATATGAAACAAGCTCTTCTTCCTTCCCGGAAATCAATGTGAAAGATGCGCCGATTTTTTCTCCCAAAGCAATTCCATCTATATCGAGTATAAATTTTAAACTCTGGATTTTTTACATTGTCATTTCTGGATTTGTAGGTTTTATTTTTTATTTATTACGAGCAGAAATTTTCGCTTACTCGAAGACACTTCTTTTGAAAATTCCATTCGATAAAACTGGAATGAATTCGGAAATTGTGAAGCTTGATAAAGCAATCGGAAATAAAAAAGGTGCTTTACTAAAAGTGTTTTTGCAAGAAAAAGGTCTTAATAGGACAAAAGTGGAAGAACTTGTCCGGTTAAAATCGAAGTCTGGCAATCTGAAGCTGGCTGAAATTTACGCTAAGTCAGATGCCCAGCACAAAGAATTAATTTTAAATTTAACAAAAGAGATATTAAAGGAGAATAAATTAATATGAGTGAGTCAGGTAAAATATCAGTTCAAACGGAGAATATTTTTCCCATCATTAAGAAGTGGCTTTATTCTGAGAAAGATATTTTCCTCAGAGAGCTAGTTTCCAATGCGACAGACGCAATATCAAAGCTAAAAAAGATTGCTTTGACAGAGGAGTTTGAAGGTGGCACTGATTATAAAATTGCGGTAACCTTCGATAAAGAAGCTCGCACATTGTCCATTGAAGACAACGGTCTGGGAATGAGTGGCGAAGAAATTAAAAAATACATCAACCAGATTGCGTTCAGTGGTGCAGAAGAATTTGCTAAGAAATATGAATCTGCGGATAACAAAGCAGGCATCATTGGACATTTTGGTTTGGGATTTTATTCTTCGTTTATGGTTTCTACAAAAGTAGTAATCGAATCCAAATCTTACAAGAGCGGCGAACAAGCAGTTAAATGGGAAAGTGAATCTGGAACTGATTTCCAACTTTCTACGATTGACAGAGCTGAGCGGGGAACAAAGATTACCCTCCACTTAGATCCCGATTCTGGTGAATACTTAGACAAATGGAAACTAAAAGAATTAATCAAGAAGTATTGCGATTTCCTTCAAGTTCCAATTACCGTTGAAACAGAAGAGGCTAACAAAAGAAAGGCGCTGTGGTCTGAGTCTCCTTCCTCTCTCAAGAAAGAAGACTATGTAGAATTCTACAATTATCTATTTCCGTTTTCGGGCGAGCCACATTTCTGGGTGCATCTCAATGTTGACTTTCCATTCCGCTTACAGGGAATTTTATACTTTCCAAAATTAAAACATGAACTAGATGTTTCCAAAAATGGGATCAAGCTTTATTGCAATCACGTTTTCGTAAGTGATGAGGCAAATGATCTGGTTCCTCAATTCCTAACAGTTTTAAAAGGAACCATTGATATTCCAGATTTACCGCTTAACGTATCAAGATCTTATTTACAAACAGATCCATTGGTTAAAAAAATCTCTGCTCATATTATTAAGAAGATTGCTGACAGGCTAACAGAAGATTTCCGCAAGGATCGAACTACTTTCGAAGGCAACTGGGACGAAATCGCTCTATTTGTAAAATACGGAATCATCAGCGATGAAAAATTCTATGATGCTGCGAAGTCTTGCGTTTTATTTAAGTCGTCTAATGGTAATTATACCACATTAGATGAATACCTAGAAAGAAACAAAGAAAAGAATGAGAATAAAGTCTATTATGCGCCAGAAGTAGAAGCATCTTCTTCTATAATGGAGCTATTCAAATCAAGTGGGCTTGAAGCAGTTTTAGTTGATACTAGAATTGACTCCCATTTCATTCAATACTTAGAAGGAAAAAATGCAGAGGTTCGTTTTCAGAGAGTAGATGCAGAAATCACAGATCAAGTGATTGATAAAACTACAAAGACTGAAATTGTAGATGAGAACAACAAGACCGAAGCAAACCGAATTCAAGAATTCTTTGCATCTGCAATTGGAAGGGATGGGCTTGAAATTAAAGTTGAATCTTTGAAATCAGGTGATGTGCCAGCCGTTATCATTCTGCCTGAGCATATGCGTCGTATTTCCGAAATGAATCTTGGAATGAATCATGATAAAGGTGCTCTGCTCAAGATGCATACACTTCTTATCAATGCAAATTCCAAACTTGTCAAGAACGCGCTTCGATTCAACGAAGGGGTTAATCCTGATAAGGCGAAACTCATAGCACAGCATGTATATGATCTCGCTTTAATTTCTTCTAAAGTAATGAATGAAGCAGACATGGGGAATTTCCTTAAACGATCAAGCCAAATTCTAGAAGATTTGACAAACTAAAATTAATCTTTAAAAACCCGATAGATTCAATCTATCGGGTTTTTTTATGCGAAAGGAAAAAATGAAAGCTATCATATGCACAAAATACGGCTCACCAGAAGTGCTTCAACTCAGAGAAGTTGAAAAACCAATTCCCAAAGACAATGAAATTCTAATCAAGATTAAAGCCACAGCCGTAAACTCTGGCGACTATCGCATTCGTAAGGCTGATCCATTTGCAGTAAGATTCTTCTTTGGTTTAACGAAGCCTAAAAATATCTTAGGCGGAGTTCTGTCTGGTGAAGTAGAAAGCATTGGGAAAGACGTTAAGCGATTTAAACTTGGAGATGAAGTGTTCGGCTCGACTGGAATGAGTTTTGGTGCTTACGCGGAATACAAGTGTTTGCCTGAAAATGCTACTATAGCAATTAAGCCAAATTCATTTTCTCATGAAGAGGCGGCAGTGATTCCATTTGGAGGAAATACTGCCCTGTTTTTTATTAAAAAAGCAAAGATTACAAAGGGACAAAAAGTTCTAATTTACGGAGCCTCTGGTGCAGTTGGCACTGCTGCTATTCAATTAGCGAAAGTTTTTGGTGCACACGTAACTGGAGTTTGTAGTGGTGCTAATATTGATTTGGTGAAATCGTTAGGAGCCGATACAGTCATCGATTATACAAAAGAAGATTTTACTCGAAATGGTATGGCGTATGACGTCATTTTTGATACTGTAAATAAAATTTCATTTTCGCAATATTTAAAAGCACTAACTGAAAAAGGAATTCTCATCTTAGCATCGGCTGGAATTTCCGAAATGCTACAAGGCGCATGGACATCGATGACTAGTAGCAGAAAAGTAATCACTGGAGTGATTAGTGAAAATACGGAAGATATGATTTTTATTAAACAACTTATGGAAGAAGGAAAAATAAAATCAGTCTTAGATAGAACTTATAACTTAGAGCAAATAGCCGAAGCGCATGCCTATGTAGAAGAGGGGCACAAAAAAGGCAACGTTGCTATCAAAGTATAAAGGCTTATTGACTTGCCTCTTCGTAAGCTCTTTTAATTTTTTCTATTTCTTGTTCTTTATTATTAACCCAATCCAAAAGCCAAATTCTATAAAACTTCCAACCAAGTGAGGCTAATTGCTGTTCTCTCAAACGGTCTCGCTCTTTAGCAGTTGGGCTTGATGCATAGTATTCTCCATCGCATTCAATGGCCAATACATATTCGCTTTTTGTTGGATGCTTTGCGACCATATCAATTCTATATTGAGAAAATCCAAATTTAGATACCAAAGGAATTCCGTTTCGCTCCAACGTATCGAATATTTCTTGTTCCAATGGGTTTAATGCATCTGTTTCGTTTGATGCTTGCGGTTTACCACCGTAATTCGCATAGTTCAAATAGAGTTTTAGTAAGCGAACGCCTTCAGAGTTTGATCTCTCTAAATCAATATCCGTATCTTTAAAAGAAGATACTATCGTCATACGTTGTCTTGCGCGTGTGATAGCTACGTTCAATCGTCGTTCGCCGCCCTGATGAGTTAAGGGTCCAAAGTTATGCGGCAAATTTCCATTTTCCTCTTTTACATAGCCTATAGATAAAATGATAGCATCTCTTTCATCTCCCTGAACTTGCTCAATATTCTTAATAAAAAAATGATCTGTAATTTCTTCATTAAAGAACGGTTCTAAATCAGGTTTTTCTTTGAGTGCGGACTCTAGCGCTGACTCAATTTTTTGGGCGTGGGAAATACCCATTGTAATTACGCCTAACGTCTCTTTTGGGCGAGTAGTTGCGTGGTTTAATACCAATTCAATGACTCTTGCTACTTCCATGTCTTCGCTTTCGTCCGAGGTCTGTCCTAAAGTAAAAGGAACCAATACATGTGAAATCACACGGGTATTTTTCGGACTTGGGAATGTAATTAACTTGTTTAGATAAATGGTTTCATTGGAAAATGCGATCAGCTCTTCCGAGCGACTGCGATAGTGCCATAGCAATTGTCTTTCGTTTAGAAAGCTAGCTGTTCGATTCAGTAGACTTTCGAATCCTTTTGTGTGAGACACTTCTTCGCTTTCATCTTCTTCTAGATTTGCCTTAAAAAAATCAGTTGGCGGCAACTGCTTTGTATCCCCTGCGACAACGATTTGTTTGCTTCTCATAATTGCCGGAATAGAATCTGCAGGTATAATCTGACTTGCTTCGTCAAAGATTACAACATCAAAGTATTGCTTCTTAGCATCTATCAACTGGCTAATGGATAACGGACTCGCCATCCAGCAAGGACGAAGACTTGTTAAAACATTTGGAGTTTCGGGTAGTAATTTGCGAAGGGATAGTCTTGCTGATTTTTTATTTGTTTCTGCTCTGACTAAATTTTCCTCATCACCGTGCTGGCTCATTTGCTGCATGACCCATCTCGCATGACGGTAGTGGAGTCTATCCTTTGTTAGCTCCAGTCTCTTTTTATCTAAGTCCTGGAATTCACTTACTAATTCGCTCTGTGTTTTTCCGTGAAATATTTTTAACTTAGCATCTTCTCTATACGCATCTTCTAAGCAGGAATGAAGCCATGCATACTCAAATTGCCTTACCCAAACACTCGGATCGGATTTGCTCTGTTTGATTTCTATTAGGAAAGACATCGCATTACGCGCGTTAAACTCTTTCTCGATTTCTTTTACACTGCCGAAAGACATTGCCTGTGAGTCCTGGTTGAGGTCTCTAAAGATTCCCGAAATCTCATCGAGGGAAAGTCTATCGATTTGATTTTGATTGATCTTTGATTTTGTGAGTTGAATTTCTTTTTGCAGTTCAGAAAAATATGTATTGATGCTTCGCCAATCTCTTACTGGTTCTGGATATACAGTAGCCCGATGCTGGGCTTTCCATTCTCGCAACAGTCCACTGATTGTTTCTATTTCTTGAAAAAATTCTAAATCAGAAGAGGGGAGTGGACTTCGAGAATTTCGAATGGACTCATAATTTTTCCAAAACTCAGTCGTTGCAATTTTTGTAAAAAATTCATTGTCCCGCAAAAGCTTAATGGTTTTTTTCTCAGGAAAAGGATTCGTTGGAAAAAGCTCTTGCCATTGTTTTACTTGAAGTAGAATCTTTTTTATTTCACTGAGTAATTCTTCGCGAGAAACGTCATGGGAAATACGCAACTTTTTCAAAGAGTCCATTGCGTTCTTTAACTCATTGTCGAAGAAATTGGAAAACCATTTTTTAGATTCAGCAGATTCTAAGATTTCAATATATTTTTGTAAATCTTCTGCGTATATTTTTTCTGAATACTTATCTACTGTGCGGCTAATGTCTGTTAATAGATTGATTTTTTTGTTTATAAGAATAGGCGTTGTTTCATTAGAAATATACAATTGTTTTAAATAGCCGAGTCCTAAATTAAAATCGTTTTCTTCTTTAAATGCCTCTTTGATTTGTAAGAAATATTTTAAATCTACTTTGAATATTTCAGGATTGTCAGTGTATAGATCATACATTGAGTTGACTCTTTCCATTAAATGAATCATACCTTCAATTTCTTTGAAATTTTTAGACTCATTGAGACCATAAGCGGAAAGTTTTGAAAACTCTTGTTCGAGCAATTGGAGTTGTTTAAATATTTTGTTTACAGAATTAAATAATACTGTCGCATCTTCCACAGTGGAGATACTCGTTGTTTGCCACGGAGAAGCTTTTGAATCCAAAAATAGAGCGGCTAAACTAGGTTTGTGCAACTCTTCAAGTTTCCCTTTAGGCTATCTACAATATCAGGCGTTAGTTTTTCTAATTCTGTTCCTGTAAACTTGGTTTGGCTTTTTTCTTCATTGGAAAAATTTAAAAGTAAAGATTGGATTTCATAAACACTTTTATTTGAAGGAGTTCTTTTCTTATGAAATTGTTCTGCATGAGCATTTAACTCTCTGCGTTTTTTTGCGAATTGCTTATGCGTGTCGCCTACATCTACGTTTCTTGGATTGCGAATCAAATCTAAGCTTTCTTTGAATTGATCTAATACCATCTTGCGAGAAATTCCCGTTCCGTGTAAATCTAATAGCAGATGACCAAGTTTCTTTTGATCTAAGCGTCGCTTTACAACTTCTAGTGCAGCTTTTTTTTCTGCGACAAACAAAACTTTTTTGCCATTAGCCACAAGTGTTACAATTAGATTTGCAATCGTTTGACTTTTGCCGGTGCCCGGTGGACCTTGAATGGTGCAGTTCTCACCTCTTAATACAGCTTGAATTACACTTTGCTGGCTGGAGTCGCAATCAAAAACAATGAAGTCATCTTCTGGAGGAATTAAATCAAATTTTTTGGGGTCAACGTCACTTGTATTTTCTTTTAACTTTCGAATCGCAAGCTCGTTACCTGCCATCGCAAAAACTAACTCATTGTTATTGTTAGGATTTTCCTTTTGGAATTTAATATCCTCTACCATTGACATCTTCTGAAATGAGAAGTTACTGAGTATTAGCTGCTTTTCTACTTTAAGAGTAGGAACTTTTTTCTTTGTTAAAGTTTTTAGTCTTTGAGAAATCGCTTCGATATCAGGAATAGTCTCTTCGGAATTTTCTACGCCTTCTTCGTTCAGCAATTGCTCAGGGGCAAGTCGGATATTATGCGCTTTCTCTAAGTAAGCGAGTAAGACTGGATTAATGATAGACTCACCGTTATGGGAAAGATAAATTTTGCTTTTATTGTCAATTGCGATTGGAATTAAAAGTAGGGGAGCCTTGGGCGGAATACCGCCGTCATCCTCTTGCCATGATACGAAGCCGTAGGCTAATAGTAATGTGTCGATACCTCTTTCTTCTAAATTCTGCTTGGATCGTTTATGAATGATTTTTATTTTTCTATAAATTTCAGCGTTATTGTCTTTTAAAGACAGCAAATCATTAATCGAAATCTTATCCCCATTAAAAAAATCTATTAAGACTTGTTCGTTGTATTTTAGAAGTTCTAAAGTTCCTACTTTTAAATCGCGGTAATAAAGTAAATTGTTACGGCGCGATAAATCCGTCAGTTCTTGTATCCACTGCTCGCAGGCTTTTTCAATCATTGTCTGTGCGTAATTCATAAATGCAGCGATTTCCTAGAAATTCTTTAACCTTTCAATTCCAAATTTTTTCTGGATTTTTGCATCGATTTCTTTCAAAGTCGATTTATCTAAAACTATCTCAGAGCCATTCTCTGTTTGTAAACTCAAAAACTTTCCTTCGCCTGATTCAAAAGAACTTCCTTCATTTAGAGCAGCGTCTAATTCTCGAATGGATTTGAGTGGTTTTCCATTGATGGTTTTGATTATCTCAAAGCTCAAAGAATGATAGCCATTGTTTGAATCATCTGGCAAGACTTGAACTAGAAGCACATAACGACCGGTATCCCCTTTCTTGTTCATACGGTAGTAGTCGTTTAAATATAGCAATTTCTTGTCAATTCTAGAGCGCCAACTTGTGCCAAACTCTTTCATCAAAAACTCAGAAAGTTCTGCAAAGATAAATCCGCCCTTGATTAAGTATTCAGGCTCTTTGCCTTCATTGTTCATGTATGGGATTTTTACAGATTTGTATGGAAATGCTTTTAGGGGAATGGAAATGGTTTCTTCTTTTTTGTTTCGCAGAATTTTAACTGGAATTTTGCTTCCCATTTTAAAGCCAAATTCTTCTCCAGAGTGAGCGAGAAAGGATATGTATTGTTTGCCGTAGACTGGATGTTTGAAGTATCCCTGTGAATCAATTTTCATTCCACCATATTCGAGGATAATGTCATTTAACTGCAAGTATTTATCTGCAGAGGAGTAGGGGATTACTTCTGCAACTAAGACGCCGTCTGTTTTTTTGTCGAGTCCAAAGTATTCCTTTGTCGTTTCATCGGGGATTGGTCTAAAACGAAATCCTTTAAAAGGAAAAACTGTTCCTTTTGTTTTTTCAAATTTTTGTTTGATAAAGGTGTTGATTACAAAACTAGGAATTGCCTTGCCGGAATTTTTAGAAGCGGTAAATCTGTATAATACTCCAACGGCTTTGTCGTTATCTAAAATCAACTCGCCGTTTCCATCTAACTTCTCGTTTGAGTTTACATGCAGGTAGGGTAATTCAGTATAACCCATTGGATAATTTTCCATGTCAATCCCGGTCAATCGTCCCTTTGAATTCTGAATCGAACCGGAATTATCTAACTGTAAAATCGAAACAGGTTTAAACGGCTCTATTTTTGTTTCGAATTGAATTGGGACTAAGTCTTTAAAAAAATCAGGATCGGAAACTTCCAAAACACTTAGGTTAGATTCATAGTCCATCTTGATTACAGTTGCTGGCACCGAGGTATAAGAAGAAAACTTTTTAACTTCAATAGAAGTATAATAATCAATCAAGGAGGTAAACACAAGTATCCGCTTGTTTGCCAGAACGACTCCGACGGCTCCGCTAGTCTGAGGCTTTTTCGGCTGCCAGGGAAATAAAAAATTAGGCGACTGCGTTGTGATTTTGACCTGCACTACTGTGTTTTTGAATTTATCTTCAATCGTCTCAAGAGAGAATAAAGAAGAGTATGCGCTCAAAAAAAAGATGAAAGTAATGAGCAGTTTTGATTTCATTTATTTCCTACCTTGTAAACAGTTTGCACTTCTTTGTCTGCTTTTTCGATGTCTTCTTTTTTGAGAATCAGAGGAACATCTACATCTCTAAATTTGATTTTCACGAAGGAATAGTCTTTTTTTGCTACAATTTCTTTGAAGTGTTTGATGTTTTGAATTCTTATATCATTCACTGACTCTACTACCATGTTTAGAAAATAATCCGAGTTTGTATTGATTGGGTGAGCGAGCTTGCGATACAAAATAACGTCAGATTCCACATCTTTGCAAAGATCATCATCTATAAAGTAAAAGAAGCGGTAAAGGAATTGACTTCCGCCCTGCGTTTCATTGTTTTTATTCCACTCTTGGAGTAAGTCTCTAGAAATTGGTTGAAATACAAGTCCGCCTAATACGAAGTAGTCGAAGGGCTCATCGTATTTGTGTCGCATATAAGTAAATTCATCCATTCGTTTTGCAGGGAAGTTAACAGTGATTTGCTGCCCGTCTCTAAAAACTCGAAACGAAATTTGTTCGTTTGAATGCTTATTGTCTACAATCTCAACAAAATCAATGCGTGCATCTTTATCGAGAACGATGGTTCCATTTCGTCCAATCGGGAGTCCGTCAATTTCAAGAAGCAAATCATTCTTCTTTAAAAATCCTTCTGCACTTCCTCCTTTTAATACTTTGGTGACAAAGACTCCATTTAGATCTTTTGGAATTTTTCGAAATTCTCTCAGGGTATTATTAAACGAATTTAAAGTTCGAACGCCTAACTCTACGTAGCCGTCATACTTTCCGTCTTCAATGTCTTTTAAAAAATATTTTATAACAGTAGTAGGTATCAGATAACCGATATTTTCCCCTCGGCTCGCAACTTGAAAGGCAACTCCGACAACTTTGTTATCCTGTATAGCAGGTCCGCCCGAATTACCGGGATTAATCGCTGCATCGACTTGAATCACGAGATGGCTGTCAACTTCCGAGTGGGCGTAAGTAGATTGCTCTTTTCTTGAAACAATTCCGCGGCTAACAGAGATTTTGTCCCCGCCAATCGGGTAGCCAACTACTGTGATAGAAGAATTTAGATCAGGAATTGCGCCTAGTTCAAAAGAAGTGGAGTCTTCATAGAAGGATTCGTCTTTTGCTTTTAATAAAGCTAGATCGCAGTCGTGGGCAACAAATAGAATTTCTACTTCATACCAAGTTGTTTGGTTGTATCGTTGGACTTGAATGTATTTTGCATTTGAGATGACATGAGCGTTTGTCATGATTTTATTTTTATCAATGATGAAACCTGTTCCACCACTTGCACGCACACCCGTTGTGAGCCAAGGGGAAAAAGCATCGAGCCCCTGTGAATAAGTGCGAATCTGAACAACACCTTTTCGAACTTTATCAAAGTCAGAGATTTGCTGACTCAAAATAGAAGCGATTGGTAGGAACAAAAACAGGAAAGTTAGAATGTATTTCATAAATTTAAAGTTTTCTCATTTGGTTTAAATTAGTTATTGCTAGAAAAATGCATTAGATTAGAATATGTGTCATAATTTACTAGCTGAAAGTTAATTAACTTTCGCATTCTATATAGTAAAGATTATTTTTTTGAAATGAACTTAATTGTTGAAATATTATTTTCTATTCTCACGATTTTAATCGTCTTTATGCTGTTTTTAGTTTCTGTATTTCGCGTTCCTATTACTTCTACAAAGATATCTTTCGGTCTGTTTGGACTTACTTTAAGTCTCTGGAATTTTATGGAAATTTTGCATAAATTGCAAGTGATAGACTTTGCTTCCTTTTATCTTCAACAGATTGTTTATTCTAACTTAACAGTTTATTTGTTAGTAATTTTTGGATTGCACTTCCCGTTTTATCGAAGGCGAGAAGTATTGATAACCATTTACACTGCTTTCGTTGGTGGAGTAGGTTACTTGATTACCATTCAGACTTTTTCGATTCCCTATTTCGATGCCCATTTCCCGCTTGAAAGTCAATTCTATGAGAAAATTAACTATTTCTTGACAAGAGCCTTTTCTGTGTTTGCGCTTCTTTCTTTTTTAGTGATCGTAATTTACAAGTTGACCCATGCGAGCAATCGACTGAAGAAATTCCTTTACCGCTCTCTTTCTTATCTTGTAATCCTCATAGTTTTCATTTTGACTTTAAATTATTATTTGACCCTTGACTACAATGTCCTCAAGGCGAATGTCAATGTTCTCTTTATTGATATTCTATTTCTCTCTGTGGTTTTACTCTCTCTTATTCAATTCAAATTTATCGCTTTTTATCCGGGCTTTCTTTCCATTTTTATATACGGAGAATTACCTAGGCTAGTGATTCAATCGATTGCCCCATCCAATTTGGCAGGTGCACAATCTCTAAAAGAAGAACTCTGGAAAATTTACGAGCTAGAAAATTGGAAGAAGTTCCTAAACGAATTTTGGTTTAGCATTATCATAGATGAAACTTTAGACAATGCAGTCGAGCATGGGGGTAGACGTTTTGATGATGAAGTGACTGTGCAAGTATTTGAAACCAGTAAATTTTTAGATGTCTATGTGATTGATAGTGGCAAAGGTTTTGAGCCAGAATTAATTCCTGATCCCGCTAGACCGGATCGCATTCATGTTCCAACCGGTCGAGGAATTCATATCATGAAAAAATTATTTCAGGTCAATTGGAACTTTTTAGGCAATGAAATACGAGTTCGAATTTCCAAAAATCCCGCCGACAACCCCGAAGAAGTTTAAAAAAAAGAAAAAAACGGTTTTCATTGAGCCTAGCAAGGATATTTTGAGTAAAAAAACCATTGAAGGAATCAAATCGAATGAAAAAAATATTAGTTATCGCTATGTTACTCGGAGCATCTATCGTGTTTTCTAATTGCGGCAAAGAAGCTGTAAGCGCTGCTGAATGCGAGCCAATCGTAAACCAAATGTTTACCAATTTAGCAAAAGAGTTAAAGCCTGAAGAAGCAGAAAAAGTAAAAGCTATGGAAGGAACTCTCAAAGCAGGCGTTGTAAAAGAATGCACCTCTGGAAAATACAATCTAGATTGCTTAAAAGCTGCAACCAACATCGCTGCTTTACAAACTTGTAAAAAATAAAAATTATTGCCACAGAGGCACGGAGACACAGAGAAGATTGAGTTCTGAGTTTCCGTGTTTGGAACAAATATCACATTGTAATTGATTTATATTAACCTTAATTACGAAAACAAGCAATATTTTTCAAAGGACTCTCCCGAAAAACCTCTGTGTCTCCGTGCCTCTGTGGCTAATCCTAGTCACCTCAACACATAAAATCCTTTCTCGTCCGTGTAGCAACCGTGTTCGCGGTAAGGTCCGCCTTCTTTCATAAATAGAATTCTTTGCGCATAACGCTCTCTTTTTTTCATACATCGTAAACACACATCAAAGCGAATTGCCCATTCACATTCTTCCGGTCGAAAAATTGGAAACACTCGAAGTAGGGGCTTAGATTCTTCTTCGCTAGAAAATTCCTGCCCAAAAAGAGAGAATCCAAAGAGGATTAGGATTGCTAAAAGGAAGATTCTTTTGCCAGAGAGGCACGGAGGCACAGAGGATTTACAAATACGATTTTGATTACTATTGCGCATAATTATAAAAAAAATATATCCCCATTTTCACAAATCACTTTTTCAAGATCAAAACTGAATACGCAAGCTAGAATATATTATATGCATGGGTTGAACGGACGCCCATGCGACGAGTATTGCGCCCCGTTGGGGCTTTAGTAAATTTGCACATCTTTTTCGTTTTCTTACCTATACAGAGTAGGAGTCAGACTACTTTGTATATTTGTTCAACCGAAAAAATTAAACCAGCTTACCTTCCCGCCTTCGAAAGATGGAGTCTATACAAATCTATTTGGATGGATCACTGGGAAGAGTTTCGGAGAATTTATAACACAAGATTCTTGTCGAAGTATGGAGAACTTTCGGACGGGAAAATAGAAGAGGTGGAAAAGCTTTTTAGGTTGCGGAATTTTCAGAATGGGTTCCAGAGATATTCTTGTGAAGAATGCGACGTAAACTTAATCGTTCCATTTAGTTGTAAATCAAGACTTTGTTTGTCCTGTTATCGCAAGAAACTTTTCGGTTGGTCGGTTAATCTTTCTCATATACTAAACATAGACTTGCGGCATATTCATATTACCTTTACCATTCCAGGGACTGTATCTAATATTCTTTTCCTGAGAAGAGGCGAAGTCGAAGATATGATTTCTATCGCGGCTGAGGTATACAAGAAAGAATTAATCAAATTCGCAAAACTGAAATTTAAGAAGGAAGAATTTACAATCACTGACAAAGATTGGTTACCCGGAAGTATTGCCACCCTACACAAATGCGGCAATAGCTTAAATTTTAATCCACACGTGCACCTTGTTGGAACAACAGCTATTATCCACAAAGAGACAAAGGAAGTATTAAATCTTTCTTTTTTGCGTTACAAGAAATTTGCATTTTCATGGATGAAGGCATTCTGTAAACATTACGAAAAAGAAAAAGTTATCACAAAAGCGGAATCTCTTGTTATCCAAAACAAATACAAGAATGGTTTTCATGTTTATTTTCAGCCGATTGCAGGAGAAGAGAAAGAACCACTTTTTAGAACAGCGGAGTATATTGCATCAGGATGTTTTCACAATTCACAGATTCAAAAGTAGATGATGGTTCGGCAAGCTCGCCTAGGCTACCAACCGGACTAGCAACTGTTACATTTCGATACAAGAGTTGGGTAGAGAAAGATACACGAGAGAAAAGTTTTCAGGAACAAACGATTGATGTTTATGAATTCATGGCGCGGATGTTATTTTTTCTACCTGAACCAAACCGAAAAATGATTCGTTATTATGGAATCTATGCAAACCGCATCAAAGAAAAGCTTGAATTCATCGAACAACGAACTTGGGCACAAGCGATAGAAAATAGTTTCGATGCAAAGCCGCAGCATTGTCCAGATTGCGCAAAGCGAATGCAGCTAACTGTCGTTTATTCTTACTCCGCGAGAAAGACAATGGAAGGATTAAAAGAAACGCATACCTATCTGAACGGTTACTTTCGACCAAAGGCTCGTCCTCCATAAATAATCTCGAATTATTACTTTTGAATTTTGAATCCTATTGACATTTTTTAAAGCCAGGTTTTTCTTGGATACCAGAGGTATATCTTCACAATAGTCGGGCTTTTAACTTTGTGGGATAGAAGGAGATAGAATTATGGGAGAAGTTGGATGCAGATTACTAGAAAGAAAAGTTCGTTGTGTCTAATGGCAAACAGTCCGTATTCGTTGCTTGTTGTTGTTCTTATGGGAATTCTAGCTCTTGCTGGATGTGAGAAAAAGAAAAAAGAAACTCCCATCTGGGCGTTGGGATTAATGGGTAGTTCGTCGGCTACTGGAACTGGAACTGGAATTGGAACTGGAATTGGAACTGGAACTGGAACTGGAACTGGAACTGGAACTGGAACTGGAACTGGAACTGGAATTGGAACTGGAACTGGAACTGGAACTGGAACTGGAACGGGAACGGGAACGGCAGCAACTTACACAATTGGCGGAACGATTACAGGACTTACTGCATCTGGATTAGTTTTGCAAAACAATGCAGGAGATGATCTGACAGCGGCAAGCGGTGCGGCAATATTCACATTCACAACGAAGATAGCAAGTGGGGCAGCTTATGCTGTGATGGTAAAAACACATCCTACAGGATTAACCTGTTCGGTGGCAAGTGGCACAGGAACGGCAACTGCAAATGTAACGAATGTAAGTATTACCTGTGCAAGTTCTTGTGCTGGTTCAACGGTTATAAGAAATTGGGGAACTTTTACAGATTGCAATGATGGAACTGTCAAACTAGATGTCACTGCTGGAACGTTTGGCGGACAAACCTACACAGCACAGACTCTGATATGGATGAAATGCAGTTATGGACAAACATGGAAATCAGCAACGAATGATTGTACAGGAACTGGCACTGCAACAGCTTACGGGGCAACACAAGTTCCATATTGTAGTGTAACTGACCAATCGTGCAATGATGTAGGAACTGGTATCCTGAATGGGACCGGGACAAGTGGGGCGTATTCAGCTTGCAATGCTTTAAATGCAGGAGCAGGGACGTATGGCAAAACAAACTGGCGTGTTCCTATAAAAAATGAATTGAAATTGTTAATCGAATGCAACACTACAACAACAATGCCAGTCGATGCGGGAAATTGTGGAGGCTCTCCAAGTCCTTCTATCAATACTTTTTTTTCGAATACTCAGGTGAGCTATTATTGGTCGTCGTCCGCCTTCTCTAGTGTCAGCGCGTGGTACGTGTCTTTCGGCGGTGGTAACGTAACCAACAACATTAAGGACGCTGGCTATTTTGTTCGGTGTATTTCCGGACCGTGATGGGATATATTTGGGAATTTTGAATGGGGGATTATTCATATTTGCCCAAGGGCGTGCGTTAATCCAAGCCCTTGGGCAAATACTCTATCGATACACCAAAGTCTTCAACGCCTTCTTCTTTTGCCATTAGCTGCACCATCTTTCTGCCTTCTCTGATTTTGCTTTGTTCCCATTCGGAAGGAGATATATGTTCAAAATCTAATATTTGAGAAGCTCTTTTGATTCCGTCGTTGTTCGAATTGATGCTGGTTTTTTCGGGATGATGCATGGATTCGTAAACTAAATCTAACCAATCACGAATGCGAGTAGAAGTTTCAGTGTTTTTATAATTTGGATTTAAAAATACAAGACCGTGACCGTAAATATTTAATTCATCTCCCTTGATGTTTTTGGGATTCAAGTTAGAAATCGAAAGTTCATCTTTGATGGGAATTCCAGTCTTCTGGTTTATCTTGTAAGGTGCTGTGATGAAAATAACTGCCTACACAGTTTTTTTAATTCCGTAGTTTTTGGAAATGAGTTGCAATTCAGCTATTGCCATAAAATTTTACCCTGTTAAGCTCATAACATCTCTTGATGAAAGAGACGCAATCCACTTTTGCTTTACGCTTTAACTTTGTGGGATAGAAGGAGATAGAATTATGGGAGAAGTCGGATGCAGATTACTAGAAAGATGAGAATAGGACAAACGACGAAAGCGAATCACACGAGAATGTGGCGCGTGAAGCGAAAGAATGTTATTTAAATTGAGTCATGCGCACGAATCATGGTAATCGAGCAGCAGCAAGGAGATCAGCTGTGAGAAAATTCTGATGCACGACTCCATTAGCCGCATCCTGTTCGTATTTCTGTCGAATAGTGTCCATCGCGCTCTGCTCCTCCTGTCTCTGCTGTGGCGTGAGCGTGTGATCCTCCTCTTCACCAGGAGTGAACTCAGCGGAATCAGGTTTCACTGGGTTGGGAATGCGTGCGATGATGGAGTCGAGGTCAGCTGACGGAATGGCAGTGCCAGCGTCGTGCACTCCAACTGCTGAGATTGGCTCGCAGAGAGGATTCGATGACAACTCAGATGCGATTGCACTAAGACGACTCAAGTAGGCAGGAGAAGGGGAATTTGAAGAGGAGGAGGAAGCTGCTGCGGCACTACTGCTGCTGCTTCCACTGCGGCGCGATTCGAGAATCTTCACCCATTCAGTCAAGATGAAACCGAGTGCACTCACGATTTCACCTTCTTTCGATGCGGGTTTCTTGCGTTTACTCTTTGTTTTGCCTTTGGAGCCCTCACTCACACTCGCACTTGACGATGTGCTTGGAAGACGCATTCTCCATTTCAACTTATCTTCCGCCAACACTTGCATGCCGAGTGAAGTTGCATGGGCAGGGTGAAATGTAGCGAGCGCGGCGATCTTTGCTGCGGTGGATGAAGCTGCTTCTGCTGAGGAGGATGCTTTTGCTTTTTTAGTTGGCATGATGAATATGAGAAAATTTTACCCGTTTAGTTCAAAACATCATTTTATGAATAAGGAGCAATCCATTTTTGCTTTAAGCTTTTAATTTGTTGGATAGAAAGTAATAGATTTATCGAGAAGTTGGATGCAGATTACTAGAAAGAAAAATTATTAGCGAAGTGGGTAATATTGATTCGCTGGTAAATTCTGTTGACGAGACAATGAAGAGTCAAACGGAAATTTACAATACTTTCCGTGAAAAGATTGAGCAAATTAATAATGAAGCAATTCAAATTACTCATATTACGACAGAACAAATGAACAACGTCCACTCGGTTATGGATTCAATCAATCAACTTAACCGAGATTTTATCAATCTTTTAACAGTTCAAAAAACGAACGGCAAGTAAATGAATAAAAGTAAAATCCCGCCCTATCCTATTCTAAAACTCTCTCTAAGAAATCTGCCTGCTCGGTAAGGTTTCGTAAAAAAACGAGTATAAATCGAAAAGTGATTACACTATGTCTATACTTTGTGATTTCATAATCAGCAGGAAACAGACAATTTTCGAAATACTCGCCATAGATTGTAAGTCAACTAAAACTGACAAGCACCTGCCGGGGCAGACTGCACACATGAGGAAGACCCAGAATAGCTTCCGTAGCATATACTGCTCGCTGTGCAAGAATAGGGAGTAGACGCACCGCAACCTGCGAAAGTACCTGTAGTATTGCAAGTCATGTTCGCAACTGTATTTACTCTGAAAGAAGATAAAGTTGAAACAACAGAACCATACGAATTAGTGGCAGTAATTCCAATGCTAGTGGTGCTGGTTCCAGCAGGCGTTGTGCCCGTGATTGCTCCGGTTGTAGTATTTAAGGAAACTCCGGCAGGCAATGTTCCCGTTGTAAGAGCATAGGTTACTGTGCTAGCGGAAGATACAGTTGGTGTTAAATTGACTGCAGAATTAACTGCATAATAAGCAATGAACAAGGAAGAATAGGACACGGTTAATGCCGGTATAGTAATGGAAGCGGAAGTTGTAGTCTTAGTACCTGCTGAATTTGTCAGCGTTATAGTGTAAGTGGTTGATGCCTGAGTAGTTGTAGGAGTTCCCGATATCACACCTGTAGAGGTATTTAGTGTTAGCCCCGCTGGCATAGAAGGACTAATGCTAAACGTACAAGGAACACATCCGAAATAGCTAACAGAAGCCGATGTAACAGGAATACCTGCTGGATAAGTTCCAGAAAGAAAAACGTAAGTAGGCGCGGTTGCATTTACAGTCAAATCAAAAGTAGTTGTTGCGGTCTGTCCATTTGCAGTTCCTGATAAAGTGTAAGTTGTCTTAGCAGAATCTACAGTCGGTGTCCCTGTAATGGTCGCAGTGGTTTGTCGATCCAGCGGTTAAAGTCAAACCACTCGGAAGTGCAGGTGAAATTGTATAGGTAGCGCTAAGACTATTGCTTGCGTAACAATTCACAGAGGTCATTGCTGTTCCCGCAGTCAATGTGATTCCATTGGTAACAGAACTGCAGGTAATGGTAAAACTCGTCGCTGTTGAGCCGGTAGCAGAACTTGAGCGACTCGTCGATGATCCAGAAGCGGCTAATACTGCGATGGCGGTGGTACTGCTATTATCCGTCTTTTTTGTTTCGCACGAGCTAATAAACAAAATAGCGAAAATGAGCATTATTGATTTGATGTGATTTGATTTGGAAATCATGAATTAATTCTCCCGTAGAATTGTTAATTCCCAAGTTGTAATATTATATATTTACTTGTCAATGAATTTTAAAAAAAGGAAAAGCTAAACTGATCCTCTCCTTTGGGGTGACTACCAAAAAATACCAGAAGTTAGTTCTATTAGAAAATCTCCTATCTATACTCTGTCCACAGTTTGGTTCATCTATTGAAATGAGTTCAAACATATATTCCTATGCCAGAAGTCGGCGGAGATTTTTATGATGTAACGATTCTACTTACAGAATTTTTCAAGCAGATGCAACCGGTCACGGTGTTCGAGCTGCGATGATTACAATGGTACTAAAAGGAATTTATGATAACATAAAAAATTTTAATGTAGATACTTCTTAGATCATGGAAATATTTAATAATAAATAAAGAATTGTAACTAAATAAATTTTACCCGTTTAGTTCAAAACATCATTTTATGAATAAGGAGCAATCCATTTTTGCTTAAGCTTTTAATTTGTTGGATAGAAAGTAATAGATTTATCGAGAAGTTGAATGCAAATTAGCCGCTTCGGCGCTAGAAAGAAAAGACATATTCCTAAAGAGATTTACCATCTAAGTAAGAAATAGTAAACCTGCAATTCTAAACAAGGAAATTCTTTTAGCAGTCTTTCATTCTTCAAAAGATCAGTGATCTTTCTTAAAACATCAGTGATCTTTTTTGAAACATCAGTGATCTTTTTTGAAACATCAGTGATCTTTTTTGAAACATCAGTGATCTTTTTTAAAACATCACTGATGTTTTATGGAAGCAAAGGCTAACCGGTCGCGAGTGGCTAGTAAATTTTTAGACTATCGGTTAGTTTTGTTAGCTTGATCTTGGTGCCCATGCGAGTTTTAAGAATCAACTTATAGTCATTTCCCTTGCTGACTTCTTTGGGAACCTTAAAAGAGATTTTTTTATTCATCACAAGTGAATATTCAGTAACGCGAATCTCAGTGTCCTTCTTTAAAAAGAATAAACCTAAATCCAAATCTGTTTTTTCAAAAGCTAGCCTTTCACCCGTAAGACTAATCAAATCTCCAATCTCGATAGTATTTTTTTCATTCGAATGATTTTCGATAGATAGCATTACAGGTTGTGGTTTATCTCTATTAACCCGAACTACTTTTGCGTCCTTGGTGACTTTCTTACCCAAGGCTATATTAGGTGCTAATGAAATTTCTATCCAATGTTTCTTTTTAGAAAAGACTTCTTTCTCTTCTTTGAAATTTCCTTTTACTTGCGGTCGTAAACTACAAAAGCCAAGGTTGATACTTCTCCCTTGCGAAAGATTGTCTATACAAACTCTTTCGATATTTTCAAACACTGCTTTCACATCCGCCACTGTAATCGAAGAGCCATACGCAATTTCTTTCATAGCTTGTTCAAGCGATACATTTCCTTCTTGTATTGTCTTAGGGACAAACGGCGATTTATCCGCTGTTAAGAGTTTACTCTTGATTAGATTGTATTTTATCATTGTGGCTCCTTGCACTTATAGCTGCATTAAATTTAGACTACAAATTTAACTTTGTCATTTGGTATATTTGCGAGAGTGGTATTTAAGCTTTCACATCTGTAAAGCTGTTGAAATATCTGTATTTCAAGTAAATTGAATATACTTTCTAGGTTTATTAATTATTTTACATTTTGATATGACCGATAGAGAACCACCCTAATCCATTTGGGAAAAAAGGAAAAATCCTCACCAAAAAAAAGTGAAGGAAATTGAAGAAGTGTATAAAGACAAAGGGATTCCAATTGAGTTTCATGCATATAATGCAGAGGAGGATGATACTGATGCTGGGTAGTCAAATTAACTTTTACTTCATGGAAGAAGATGCGATACGTTGATACACAAAATTACTTTCTGATAGACTGCACTGAATCTCCTGTTGTAGAATATAGAACTGGATATCAAGACGGAATATAAAAAGAAGAGGGCGAGTATTTTATACAAAAGATTCTCTTGTCAAAGATGATTTTATAAGAAAAAACGAAAAATTTCAGGACATGGCAAATGATTTTTTCAAATGGATAAGAAAGCATTTCAAAAATGTTAAAATGAAAGGTTACGAAGAAATTCTAATTACAGAAAGAACATTGAAATGGTTAAACGGTTCAAAAGATAGAAAGCTTGCGGATTTCCCAGAAGTCATAAAACAAGAAGCTGCCGAAAGAAAACAATTAGTTGCATAGGTTCCATTATTCGATTGACTTCAATTTTTAAGCACGAAATCTACAAAAATTTCCCCCTTACTTCAAAACACCTTTCAATGAATAAGCAGCAGCAATCCGGTTTTGCTTGAGCTTTTAGAATTATGGGAGAAGTTGAATGCAGATTACCGGAAAGAAAACGTTTAACAATATGCATTTAAAATTAAGATGCCCGAAATGTCATAGTAGTGATATCAAACGAGATTGGTTCTTGGGTCATGATATGTATGTAGAATATTTCAATATACATACGTATACTTGCCTAAATTGCAAATATACTAAAGAATATCAATCTATGGACATTGATGAAGATCCTCCGGTGCCGAAAGAATGGTTCGAATGTAATGTTTAGCACTATGAAAAAATTTCTTTCTTGACTTTACGCCTTGAAATTTCAAGGTAAAGCCATGAGTTTCGCAATACAAGAACGTCAGGCATTCTTCGAGAAAGCAGTTCCTATTAGTGTGGAGGCTTATCATTTACTGTATAAGCAGGGTCTTATTTCGGAAAAAACAGAACTCTTAGAAGGAGTAGTGATAGAAAAAGACATAAGGATCCGATTCATGCAAATCTTGGGCTACTCTACGCTTCGTTTCTTTATGAAGCACTTAAGAATGAAGACCCAACTCAGACAAGAGGAATCCTATCAATAGAGCTTCTCAGAGCCAGAGCCCCAATCGCAATTGTTCCCGAAAGGAGATTACTCCAACGCTCAACCAACAGAAGCCCTACTTATAATTGAAGTGGCTAATTCTTCTATTGCTAGATAGAGCCAAAGCATCCATTTACGCAAAAGCGGAATATTCCCGAATACATCATCGCTAATTTACAAAATAAAATTCTGGAAGTTTACTCAAATCCTGTAGATGGAAAGTATTCTTTCACAAAAATTTTACAGACGGACGAAAGATTTCCTTCGACTAACGTTTCGAATATTTCTTTTTCTTTAAATGATTTTCTTTCTTCAAATTCATGATTCAATTGGAAATGTTTTAACATCTTGGCACCGCAAAATTTAAAATCAAAAATTATTCTTTCAATCGTGGCATATTTTGCTCCTTACTAATTTTCTAGATTGGTTTGTATTCTCCTTCCTGTTTCTAAAAGTTCCAAACGAACTAGAATGGGATATACGCCCTGGTATAATTTCTCTTACAGAAAAAGAAAATCTAAATTTCGCAAAGGACAAAAGGAGTTGTTGTTACAAGGGAGTTCTGTCGCGTTATATTCCTATTTGCCGCAGAGGGTAGATGAAGAGTTGGAAAAGTCAAGGTGTAAAAATTCATTCTGATTTTTTGGTCATGTCGCCATGTCGCCCAGCAGACTTGTATTATTATGCAGACGAAATGATTTCTAAAACCGGACTTGATTTTATATCTTATCCGTCCAGGTGATTTATAAAATGGATCATTTTCCAGGAGTAGGGGACAGCTTTGGCGAGTATTGGAAGGTTAGGATTCATGCCTATGCCGCTCGTCATCCGGTTAAGTTTTATTATCCGCTCCAATTTCTATTCGATCATTTCTCTTCTCTGAAAAAGCAGAAATTCTTCCCCCTTCTAACTAAAACTATGCTCTATGTAAATCGGTATCGTAGTTTCTATTTGATCCGATTGATGCTTATTTAAGGACGTCATACGCGAAGT
>JADJFV010000003.1:0-27500 GCA_016708435.1 Leptospiraceae bacterium
TTCCAAAAGTATTAGAATATGCTAAAGTGTAAGGATAGAAAATAAAAAACAAAAGATGAACACGTTTATTGATTGTGCAATTAGCGGGCGTGGCGGGCGCTTTCGAGTATTGCAGACAGAATGGAATACGTTACCAAACCCTTTATGAATTGGCAACAGAGGACAAGTGGAAAGAAGTATGGACTGGAATCCAATTCAAATACAAGAAGAGGAAGGGAAATTGGAAACTATTTTGAATTACGGATTTTAGAGAATTGGAAATTCGAAATCAGTTTGAGGATACGATTATGATATTAAACAAATCCTTTCAATTTAAAAAATCTTCTTTATCCTTTCAGTATATAGATATGAGAAACCCTAAAATGGGCTCACTGGTCTTGTGCAAAACGGAATGAATCTTGATCCATTCGGAGAAGAGTCTATTCGTTTTCTGTGGTCAAACCACAGAGGTTAATTAAAATAATCTACTGGGATGGAAATGGTTTTGTATGTGGATGAAGGAGCCTGAGAGAAAGGCAACTTTCCATTTAACCTCATTAAAATATATAAATATTATGAAGAAAGAGTTAATCTGGTTACTTTCCGGTATTGACACAAGGAAAACACAGTGTTGAACCTATAATTTTTCTAATTCAAAATAAAAATGTGTGGCCAATTCAGGCAGAATGCAAATTAAAAATTGCAGAATCTGCCTGGAAAATCTTCCCCCGCTGATATTGAATTTTTACAACAATACATTCGTTCTCTGGCAAACAAGCATAATGCAGCTTGAGGAGACAAATGCAAATCTAGTTAAAGAAAATACTTCTCTCACACAGGATAAAACAATCATTAACAAAAAGAGAATGAGATTAAGCAAAATAAGATTCTTAAAGTTAGAGTTACAAATATTTAACTTTGGAGAAAAATCTTGGAAGAAATTCAGAGAAAATTGATCCGAGTGAATTGTGGCTTGGGTTTCTATTTAATGGCGTTAAGAAAAAGGAATCAATGATGAAGAAAAATCTTTGATGGTCATAGTGAAACGATTCATGTAAAATCATTTCAAAGAAAGAAAGTGGGCAGAAAGCCACCACCTGAACACCTTCCTGAAAGAAGAAATCATTCATGATATTCCTGAGTCAGAAAAATTTGTAACTGTGGTCATGAGCTGGAAGAATCGGAGAGGAAAGTTTTCTGATAAACTTGGATACACATTCCTGCAAAAATTTATATTGAAAGACATATTCGTTTTAAATATGCCTCAAAACATTGCGAAGGTGATGAAGAAATGAAGTGGGTAAAATCGTAGTAACCGCAGAAATGCCTCCGCAGATTTTACCTAAGAGCCATTTAACTCCTGAATTACTCACATACATTTTAATCAGTAAATTCCTTGACCATATTCCTTTTACAGAATGGAAAGTATATTTCTTCTTTGACATAAGTTGAGATACAACAAGAGCTACCCTCTGCAATTGGACGATAGGAGTTTACGAGCGGTATCAACATTTATTTTCCTTTACAAAAATATACCTCTTGAGCGGAAGGCTTTTGGGAATTGATGAGACTCGTTTACAAGTTCATAAAGAAGAAGGTCGAAGTGATACCACAGTTCATATGTACAATTCGTGGTGAACTTTTGAACGACCCTTTATATGTATCGTGACCTCGAAGTGTGGAATTTCTGAAGAGATATTTGAAAGGGTATAATGGAATTATCCAGACAGATGGATTCAGGTTACGATGCATTTCCGGGATAATGAATATATACTCCATGCAGGTTGTAGGCTGCATGCAAGAAGAGTTTGAGAAAATCTGGAAGGCAAATAAAATCCAATTGCTAGAAATATTCTCAATCAAATTGAAAGCTTTACAAAGTAGAAGAGGAAATGAGAACTTTAGGCCTATTTCAAAAGGAGATGTTTTCTGAAATTGTTCGAATCAGACAAGAGAAAGCCAAACCGATATTAGACGCTCTCTACCTTCACCTACAAGACCTCACTACAAAACCAGAAGGGACTCTGATCTTGGAAAAGCAAGACGATATTCAATCGGTCAATGGGACAAACTCGTATTATATTTATCTCATGGCGAAGTTTACACACACACCACCTTACACATCTTGCGAGAATCTAAGTCGAGTCGTCGTCCCTTGTTCTAGGAAGAAAAAATTGGCTCTTTTCTGGTTCACCTGTTGGTGCTTTTGCAAGTGCATTCAGGTATTCGCTTCTTCAAACTGCTAAGGCTAATGGTAAAGATACTTATAAATTCTTCTACAATTTTTAAAAAGGATTACCGTTTTGCCAAACACCACAAGATTGCGAAAAACTTTTAATGATTCAATAGGGTGGGGTTAATTTAGCGGAAAAGCAGGAGTATGATTTACAGTATCTTTGATAGTGTCATTCATAGTAAAAATGAGATACAGGGTATCTATTGCCTGTGGTAAAGAGATTTTTCTTAGACAGGATTAACAAGATTTACAGGATGAATATTTGATAGACTACTCTTACCTGATTCTAGTCTTTTACTGAGAATTTTGTAGGATTAAGCTATTGGGTAACGAAAATTCTGAATAGTTTTTATTTGTCTCCAATATTATCAGATTTTTTACTTTAAAAATTTAGAATAGTTTTAAAAACATCTTAGAATATGGAAATATTTTATTTTGCTGGGATCGATGTTGGTTCTACGACTGTTAAGATTGCTTTGGTTCATCCTGAGAAGCAGGATTCTCTTGTTCATTTTAAGTATATGCGGCACAATTCGGAGCAATCCAAGACTGTCCTGACATTACTAAAAGAAGCACACCAACTGTATCCAGAAGACGAATTTAGGTTGGCAATTTGCGGAAGTGGTGGTTTTGATATAGCAAAGCTTTTACAATCTTTTTTTATTCAGGAAGTGGTGGCTAATAGCATTATCATCAAAAGATTATATCCAGAGACAAAATCTGCAATTGAACTCGGTGGACAAGATGCAAAATTGATTTTTTTTAAGAAGGATGAATACACTGATAGCAACCTAGTGCACGATATGCGAATGAATGGAAGTTGTGCCGGTGGAACAGGTGCTTTTATCGACCAGATGGCAGAGCTTTTAAAAATTTCTACAGAGGATTTTAATGAGTATGCGCTTAAGGGAAATCGGGTTTATGATATTTCGGGAAGATGTGGAGTCTTTGCTAAGACAGATGTGCAACCATTACTAAACCAGGGAATTTCTAAAAACGATATTGCCTTATCTGTATTTCACGCCATTGCAAAGCAGACCATAGGCGGTTTAGCACAGGGAATCAAAATTGAAGGACCTGTAATATTTGAAGGAGGTCCACACATTCAATCCGAGGCTAATAGAGGTTTCCAAGAAAGACTTAATCTAGCAAGTGATGAAATTATTATCCCCAGCATCCAGAAGTAATTGTAGCCTTTGGTGCTGCTCTTTCTGTTCAAGATATGTTTGGAGAAAAGGATAATCTCTATAAGCCTACAAATCTAGAAGCATTAGAAAATCGAGTATTCGATCATAAAAAGAATTTCGCAAGACTGAACTCTAATTATTTTAAAGATAAAACAGAAAGAGAAGAATTCAATAGACGTTATAAAATTCCTGATTTTAAATCTTACTTGGATACCTACTCACCGAATGGTCGCAAGGTAATTGAGGTTTACATCGGAATAGACGCTGGCTCTACAACGAGTAAATTTGTTCTTATAGATAAGGATGGAAAATTACTCGATAAGTTTTAAAAACAATGAAGGAGATCCAATTCAAGTAATTAAAGGTGGACTTCTAGAGATTTATAATTCCTACTTAGAAAAAATATTCTATTAAAAGTAATCGGGGCAGGCTCTACCGGTTACGGGGAAATGCTAATTCATAAAGCGTTTAACACTGATTATCACACAGTAGAAACGGTTGCACACACAAGAGCGGCTGTAATGAATTGCCCCGATGTTAGTTTTATTTTAGATATTGGTGGACAGGATATGAAGGCAATCTTTGTTCACAATGGGATTCCAACAAATTTTGTATTGAATGAAGCCTGTAGTGCGGGATGTGGGTCTTTTTTAGATACCTATTCTTCTACTTTAAAAATTCCCATTTCACAAGTTGCAGAGCTAGCGTTTAATTCAATTATCCGTCTGTGCTTGGCTCTAGATGCACTGTATTTATGAATTCCTCTATCATCACAGAACAAAAAAATGGTAAGTCTGTAGAAGATATATTTGCCGGACTATGTAAATCAATTATAGAAAACGCACTGACAAAAGTATTACGTATATCTAATATAGATTTATTGGGAAATAAATTGTAGTTCAGGTGGAACCTTTAAAAATGATGCAATCCTGAGAGCCTTTCAGTTATTGACTGAAAAAGAGGTCATTCGTCCCGATCATCCGGGTGAAATGGGAGCGATTGGTATTGCCATTCTAACAAAAGAAAAGATTGAGAAGGATATACAGGCAAATGGAAGTTATTCTCCGACTTTTTATTTCATGGGAAGATTTGGAAAAATTTGAGTATATTAAGAAACCTTCTGTGGTTTGTAAATTTTGCTCTAATTCATGCAATCGCTCCGTTGTGGAATTTTCCAATCATAGTTATTATGTAACTGGAAACAGATGTGAGAAAGGAGAAATTCTTGAAGACCCAAAAAATCCAGAAGTAAAAGAAAAGATTAAAGCAATAAACACAAAACAAAATCGAAACCGGATATGCTAAGCTTTAGAGAAAAACTTTTGGTATCTGAGTTTCCTATTTCCATTGTGGATACGCCAAAGAATCAAACGATCGGAATTCCAAAGACCTTGAGTTTTACAATAGTTTGCCGTTCTGGAAGCATTTTTCTTATCCCTCGGATACAAGGTAGAATTATCGAGTGCTACTTCTTATAAATTGTTTGAGACTGGGCTTGGCTCTGTTTCCTCGGATACGATATGTCTTCCTGCAAAAGTAGTCCATGGACATATTTTAGATCTCATAGAAAAAAAAGTAGATCGGATATTTAATCCTCTTTTGCAAAAGATTATTAAGCAAAATAAAAATTCACAGAATTCCTGGATGTGTCCTGTGATTCAAGGTTATGCAGAGATTGTAAGAATCAACGATAACCCAAAACAGTTTGGGATAGAATATGATACTCCTGCGTTTCAATTTGAATCTATAAAATCTAGAAACGCTCAGATTGCACTCTATGCAAAAGAAAAGTTGGGAATCAAAGAAAAAATTGTCTTAAAGGCAATTGAGCAAGCGGATAATGCCAATAATCTGTTCAAATCAAAATTAATAGAAGAATCAAAACGAATTTTGAATTCTCTCAAAGGCACTGATCGGTTTGCAGTGTTAATCGCCGGTAGACCCTATCATTACGATAATTTTATCAATCACGAACTAGCAGTTCATTTTACAAAAATGGATATTCCAGTTATCACGTTAGACGGAATACCTGAAATCAATGATATTACTTTTCATGATTTGAGAGTGGATACAAATAATGAATTTCATACCCAGCTTTACAGTGCGGCTATTTTTACAAATGACCAACCCAATTTAGAACTTGTGCAAATTGTAAGTTTTGGTTGTGGGCATGATGCAATCATAAGTGACGAATTAGATAGAGTTCTAAAAGAGTATTCAGGAAAAAGTCCACTTGTCTTAAAACTAGATGAGGGTGAAAACAAAGGACCAATCAATATCAGGGTCAAATCATTCATTGAATCCATTAAAAATAAACGTGCAAAAGAAATGTTAGCAACTACAAGGAGGAATAATTAGATTAACCGTTCCGGTTTCTAATGTATTAATTTATGGCAGAAAATAAAGAAAAACAAAGAGCAATTTTCACAAGAAAGACAGTAAAAAAGAACAGTTTTAATGCCAAATATGTTTCCCGAGTTTTCTCAGATCATGAAAGTAGCCATTGAACGAAATGGATACAAGGCAGGAATATTTCCATTTGCCAATGAGGAAGCTGTTGAATTAGGGAAGAGATATGTGCATAACGATATTTGTTTTCCTGCTCAATTAAATGTAGGAGAAGGTCTTACATGGATTAAAAAATGGAAATTATAAAAGAGATGAAATTGCAATTGCACTCGGAAAAAGATGCAATGCCTGTAGAGCCTTACAGTATTTTACCCTTGTTCGAAAAAGTTTGGATGAGAGTGGATATTCTGATATTCCTATAGTGACTAACGGTTCTGATATCTACGAAACACATCCCGGATTTAGACTTGGTTTTTATTGGGATATAATTGCCCTTCAAGGAATGCTTATCTGGGAATCTTTAAATGAGATGAGACAGAAAACTTTTGCCCTATGAGAAAAATCAAGGTGAGACTGAAAAGTATTCAAGCATTATATGGATAAAGGAATGGATGCTCTCATGACTAATTTTCGAAGAGCAAAAAAGTTTTAAAAGAAGCAGTCCCTGCATTTAATAAAATCGAAATTGATAGATCGAATCCAAAACCAAAAGTAGTAATCATTGGGGAGATACTGGTTAATTATAACTCTGTAGCGAATTACGGGCTAATCGAATATTTGCGAAAGAACGATATGGAAACAATTCTTCCACCCATTTCCGATTTCTTTTCGCAAGAGATGGTTAATTATAAGTATGCGCACGAAAAAAAGTTTTCTGAGATTCCACTAAAAGATTGGGTAATGCAACAAATCATAGAAGGTGTTGTAAATTTTAATAGAAAGCCAATTGATAAAATCATGAAATCGTTTCGCTTTTATGAATATAGACCTACTGTATATGAAATTAGCAAGAATGCGAGTGAGGTTTTGATATTTCTTTTTAATTCCGGAGAAGGCTGGCTCATGCCCGGTGAAATTATTGCTATGATTAAAAAAGGAATTAAATCCTTTATCATCGTTCAGCCCTTTGGTTGTCTTCCCAATCATATCTCAGGTCGAGGTTTAATCAAAGCAATTAAAGAAAAATACAACGATATTCAAATACTATCTCTAGACTATGACCCCGATATTAGCATTGGAAATATTGAAAATAGGTTACAAATGCTAATCATGACCGCAAGAGAATTGGAGAAAAAAAATCTTCGTTCTAGCGGAAGAGTTTAAGTTTGGTACCAGAGCACACGAAACAGAACAAAAAAAGAATTGTTAATGTTGAAAACTTTTAATACTCGGTAGATTCAAGAAAACACATCTTCAGTCAACCAGAACCAAACTCTCTTGGTTAAATAAAGAAAAAAAGATATGAGTCCGTCTTTATTCCATGAATGATTTTTTATGGCAAAGAGAAAACTTGGAGCCGATGAAGTCGTTTTTTACTTTGTTCTAATCTTTCCTGATTTAGGTTTCCCTTTTGGTCGGCAATGATAAGTGCATACAATACTTCATATATCTGCTCACCATCATAAGAAATAAGCAAAATATCTAAGCCTGCATTGATACCTGTGACGGCTGACGCACCGATTCCGCCTTTCGCATACATCATAGGACCCATGTTCATATCGTCTGTGGATAAAACAGTTGTGATTGGAAATCTAGGACGTATGTATTCTTGAATTGCTTTTTCGGAAATGGAAATAGGTTTTTTACTATCTAAGCTAGTAACAGTAGAATGAGATAACATTATGAATGGGTATTCTACAGTATGCGCTATACGTAAAAACGGGATTAAATCAGATTTCTCTAACTCTACGAGTGTGCTAGTAAGACTCGCATTAAAAAAATGAGTGTCCTCCGATACACGACCTAGACCGGGAAAATGTTTAAGAGTAGGGATGATTTTATATTCTAAGAGTTTCTTACTGTAAAGTTCCGCAACAAAAGCGACTTTCTTTGGATCTTCTGAGATAGCACGATTGTAAATTCTACTATAAAAATCAAAAGCACTTGGTTCTTTGTCAAATTTTAAATCTACAATAGGGCTAAAGTTTAGATTGACACCAATGTGCTTTAGCTCTTCTGCTTGTGCCCTTGCGTAAGTGTTAATCTTCTCTTCTAACTCTTTATCTGACATATTCGGATTAGCCGCTAGAACTTCTCCTAACGAAGTTTGTAATTGCAAAGGAGGAGATAGTCTAGATACTTTTCCGCCTTCTTGATCTGTGGCTATGAAGGCATTTACATAGTTATTATCTTTACGACTGATTTGAATTTTTGAAATCAGACCTTTTGCTTCCTCAATAGAAAGTCCTTTTACATTATGATGCGTAACGAAAAAACCAAATACGGGCAATGTAAGTAATTCACTGAGTTCTTTTTCTCCGTGAAATCCTACCAGTATATGATTGGCAAAAGCGGCTAATAGCTTTTTGTCGTAATTGAGTATGAAATTCTTCTTGTATTGAAAAGATGCTTCTCTACTAAGAGAAATTCCCATCGAGCCAAGAACAAAGAGAAGAGATAATGTCTGCAAAGCTCCTTTCTTCTTACGATGCATTGCAGCTAGAACAAACCAAACAACCCCAATCAGGTTAACACTAATTAGCCCTAAGTATCTAAATTTTAATAAGACGGGGTCTCGAAGTAATAGAGAAATTGAGAATAGGGTGAGGGATGCTGCAAATAAGAAGAGGCTTTTTAGAATGGAAGATTTCATTTATAGGGGTAGAGACCTAAGGGACGCCCAAAAATTGCTGTGTCTCGGCGTAAAAAGGTTGGTCTAAAATGCCTAAGACATGATATACTCTCTATTGAGTCTAGCGATATTACTTACGCTAATTTCTTTTGGACATGCGGCTTCACACTCGTATTGATTGGTGCAATTTCCGAATCCTTCAGCGTCCATAGCGGCTAACATCTTTTTGACTCTATCCTTGCGCTCCACTTGACCTTGTGGGAGAAGGGCTAGTTGAGATACTTTGGCAGAAACAAAAAGCATTGCAGAAGCGTTCTTACAAGAAGCAACACAGGCTCCACATCCAATACAAGCAGCAGCATCCATCGCCAAATCAGCATCTACCTTTGGAATTGGTAGTGCATTTGCGTCAGGCGCTCCACCGGTGTTAATGGAAACGAATCCACCTGCTTGCATGATTCTGTCAAAAGATCCTCTATCGACTATAAGGTCGCGAATCACAGGAAATGCTTTTGCTCTCCAAGGCTCAACTACGACAGAGTCTCCGTCTTTGAAATTATGCATATGGAGTTGACAAGTAGTAGTTCCTTTTCTGTGTCCATGCGCAGCGCCATTTACCATCATAGAGCACATACCGCAAATTCCTTCGCGACAGTCGTGATCAAATGCGATAGGCTCTTCGCCTTTTTTCTCTAGACCTTCATTGACTACATCGAGCATTTCTAAGAAGGAAGCGTGAGTGTTAATGTCTTTCGCTTCGTAATCTACAAATTTGCCTTTATCCTCAGAATTTTTTTGTCTCCAGACTTTTAATTTAACGTTGATAGAACCCATATTATTTGTAACTCCTTTGTGCGAGTTTTATATTTTCGTAAGACAACTCTTCTTTGTGCTCAACCGGTTTTTGGTTTTCGCCTTTGTATTCCCATGCGGAAACATAACAAAACTTATCGTCGTTACGTTGTGCTTCTCCATCAGGGGTTTGGTATTCTTCACGGAAGTGACCACCGCAGGATTCTTCTCGGTTCAGTGCATCTCTACACATTAACTCTCCGAATTCTAAGAAGTCAGCTACACGACCAGCTTTTTCTAAAGATTGATTAATCTCTTCATTCTTTCCAAGCACATTTACATTGTTCCAGAATTCTTGTCTGAGTTCAGGAATAAGCTTGATTGCTTTTTCAAGACCAGCTTTGTTTCGCGCCATACCACAATAATCCCACATAATCTTTCCAAGCTCACGATGGAATTCGTCTACAGTTTTTTTACCTTTGACAGCAAGTAGTTTGTTTACTCTTCCGTTTACTTCTGCTTCTGCTTGTTTAAATTCAGGAGCGTCGGTAGAAATTTTCTTAGAAGGATTGTTCGCAAAATAATCACCAATCGTGTAGGGTAATACGAAGTAGCCGTCAGCGAGACCTTGCATGAGTGCAGAAGCTCCTAGTCGGTTCGCACCGTGGTCAGAGAAGTTTGCTTCCCCGATTACATGAAGTCCTGGAATATTACTCATCAGGTTATAATCAACCCAAAGACCGCCCATCGTATAATGTACAGCAGGATAAATACGCATTGGAACCTTGTAAGGGTTTTCTGCTGTTATGCACTGATACATGTCGAAAAGATTTCCGTATCTGTCTTTGATTACATCTTCGCCTAGTCGATTGATTGCAGCGGAGAAGTCTAAGTAAACTCCAAGACCACCGGGACCAACACCAAGACCATTGTCACAAGCTTCTTTCGCACTTCTTGATGAAATATCGCGAGGAGCTAGATTGCCATAGCTTGGATATTTTCTTTCTAAGTAGTAATCTCTTTCGTCTTCTGGAATTTGATCGGGAGAGCGGTGTCTCCTTTTTTCTTTGGAACCCAGATTCTTCCGTCGTTACGTAAAGACTCAGACATAAGTGTTAGTTTGGATTGATATTCACCGGAAACAGGAATGCAAGTAGGGTGAATTTGAGTGTAACAAGGGTTAGCGAATAACGCACCTTTCTTGTGAGCGCGGTAAGTCGCTGTTACGTTACAACCCATTGCGTTAGTGGAAAGATAAAACACGTTTCCATATCCACCTGTCGCTAATACTACAGCGTCTGCTGAATGAGAAGAAACTTTTCCTGTCACCATATCTCTTACGATAATGCCTTTCGCATGTCCGTTTACAATAACAACGTCTAACATTTCGGTGCGGTTGTACATCTTAACAGTTCCAAGACCAATTTGGCGGGATAATGCAGAGTAGGCTCCAAGGAGTAATTGCTGACCAGTTTGTCCTTTTGCGTAAAAGGTTCTAGAAACTTGTGCTCCTCCGAACGAACGATTGGATAAATGTCCACCGTATTCACGAGCGAATGGAACACCTTGCGCAACGCACTGATCTATGATATTGCGGCTAATCTCTGCTAGTCTGTGAACGTTTGCTTCGCTTGCGCGAAAGTCACCACCTTTGATTGTGTCATAAAAAAGTCTATGAACACTATCTCCATCGTTTTGATAGTTCTTAGCAGCATTGATACCACCTTGTGCTGCGATACTATGAGCGCGACGTGGACTGTCTTGGTAGCAAAAGCAACTAACGTTATATCCTAGCTCACCAAGTGTTGCAGCAGCAGCGCCCCCAGCAAGACCAGAGCCTACTACGATTACATCATACTTTCTTTTGTTGGCGGGATTTACAAGCTTCATTTCGAACTTGTGTTTTTCCCATTTATTTTCTAAAGGACCGGAAGGAATTTTTGAATTTAATGCCATTGGTTACTCCTTATTAGGCTACAATTTTTAATAATACAGCTACAGGCATGGAACTGTTTCCGAGGAAAATTCCAAGAGCAAAGATGTTTGCGGCTAGTTTTAATTTTGCGTCATATTCTGGTTGGTTGATTCCGAGTGATTGAAATAAGCTAAAAAAACCGTGACTGAGGTGAATGCAGAGTAAACCAATCGCAAAGATGTAAGACAAAGATACAATTGGATTTGAAAATCCAGCGACCACCATACCATATACATCATGCATTTCTTTTAGTCTTGCTGCCTCTGCATCTGTTACGGCTAATGTAAAATGAAGCAAATGATACACGATGAAGGCGAATATAATTAGCCCCGAATACTTCATCGTTCTCGATGCATAAGAGGCAACGCGCGTTTGCTGCTTAAGATATGGAACGGGACGTGCTGCTGCATTTTCTAAGGTGAGTTTCACTGCAACATAGATATGCATTCCCACCGCTGCTAATAAAACAAACCTTGCTACCCATAAAAGTCCTCCGAGACTTTGAAGAAATTTTGCATAAGCATTTAATTTCTCCGGTCCGGCAAAAACTTGTAGGTTTCCAACCATATGCATAATTACAAACCCGTAAAGCATGAGTCCCGTAATCGCCATGATAATTTTTTTTCCGACTGAAGTGTTTATATAACTCTTAGTAGAGTTCATTTCCTATACTCCCTTAAGTTTTTAGTAAAAATCCGTGAATTTGTTCTAAGTATCGGCTGATACTTTTAAACGAAACTCTATTTTTAACTGTTTAAAGCTAAGACCTATCTGTAAAATCCTTTTTGGTTTCGACTGGATTTTTATTCATGCGCAAATCCATGGTAAGTAATTTTTAAAATGCTTAAATCATCACTAAAGTCTCCAAAAGTTTTCAATTCCGCTACTATTTCCGGGAGGTTGCCTTTTCTTCTTTGAACGCTTCTCGGAAATAGAAATTCATCCTGGTTTATCGTTCGTTGTTTGGTTGAATTGAGAATCAAATCATCCTTACCATCAGAGCCAATGAATAAAACATCGCCAGCGACTAATTGGGTGTATTCGACATGTGGGAAATGGGATAAGGCTCCGAGAGTCCCGATTTTTCTATAATCGTGATGATCTTTTAATAGAGCGGCTGTTTCATCTCGATAGAGAATTGCCTCTGGATGCTCTGCATTTATGTGGTATAGATTACCGGTTCCTTCTTCCAATAATCCGATGAACACGGAGGCTAACATTGCTCCTTCAAAAGATTCAAATATTCTATGCATTTCCCTTGCGGAATTGATTAGCCATTCTTGGGGAGAAGTGTTATTATCCTTTGTGTTGCTTTCCGAGTTAGCAAGAATGGATTTACAAATGACACCGAGCACTAAAGCTCCGCAAGCTCCTTGCATCGATTTTCCCATAGCATCTGCATTCATAAAAAAAATGAATTTGCGATTATTAAAATACAATTCATCCGCAATGAGTAGGTCTCCACCGATTTCAAGCGTTTGATTCTTAAAGGTAAAAGATTTTTTCTGTTTTAATAGAAACTCTATTTCTACAGATTTACTCTTTGCAAAATTGCCTACAAATGGTTCCATGAGTCTAGCGGTTAATGCATAGTCTGCGTCTTGTTGTAATTTTAATAAATTAATTTTATCCAAAGAAGAACTCAGTTCATTGTTCTTCTCATGAAATTGAAAATAGATTTGATATATAACGCTATTAGCCGTTACACAGGCAAGGAATAGAAGTGCCGTGGATAATAAAATGGAAAAAAGAGTGATTTCTGTGACTGATTGATTTACGATGTTCGTATACGGGAATACATCAAACTTTGTCAGGATTAAGACTGCGAGAAATGTGAAACAATTTCCAAATGTTGCATACAGTCCTCTAGCTCGAATTAAATCAATTGAACTAGTAGCTGTAGAATACACATATCCTAAAAGAGCGGGTGAATAAGATAAGCCGGTATAATAGACGCAAACTGTAATAAAGCAAATATCAATCGAAGCAGGGATATACCAAAGTAGCGGATACTTTTTGTAAGTCTTAAATCTATTCTCTATAAACCAGAACCAGAATAGTGAGATAAAAAAGACCAGGACTCCAAAATACAAAGCAAAGCCGAAGTCATAGACTGAGTATATGATTATAAAAATACTATTTGATGCTGTCCTTGCAATATTCGATGGCCTTGCGGATTTAATTTCCTTCCAATCAGAATCACTCATTAGTTTAGGCTAAAAAGAAAGGTTATTTCGTAAAGAAAATCTTATTAGAAGAATAAAATTGATTCTTACTTTGTAGTCGAGAAAGAAATTTTCATGATACTCAAGTCATGGCTTAATTTTCCGTAGTCTCTCATCTTTATATAAGATTGCACTCGGATGCTTCTGTGGCTAAAAATTAGAATTCGTCTGGAATAATTTTGTCTACGTCGATATCGAATTTTTTTAGAAGAGAATTCTTTGCAACTTCATAGCGTAGAATGTTGATATTAAAATTAATCTTTGCCTGTGTTTCCTGTAATTCATTTTGGACTAAAGTGTCTAACGCATTTTTTACAGCCACAGCAGTAAATCTTCCCTGGCGGAAACTACCGAGTAACCCATTGTAATAACTCTCTGATTCTTTGCGAGTCTTCATTGCATTTTGTAGAATTTTATGACCTATGATCACTGCATCCACACGAGCTCTTACTTCGTCGGCAATTTCTTTCTTAAGATCATCTTCCATGATGGCGACTTGGCGTTGGAGTATATGCGCATCACGCATTTCTGCTTTTACACCGGTGTCAGCAATAGGGTAGGTAAGCCTTGCACTCGCGTTTAGATTGTGGTATTTTAAAGAAGGAATTCCATTGGTTCCATTTACAAAATTTTCTTGGGGTGAAATCAGTGTTTGCCCCTGATATGCATAAGACCCACTTACTTTTAAAGAGGGAAGTGCATTGTCATTCGCATTTTTAATGGAAAGCTCTGCAATCTCTTTTCTAAGCTTCATACTTTTCCAATCGCCTCGGTTTTTGTAAGCAAATTCCAAATCCTTTTCATAATCTAAATTGGTCGGAAGTTCTGTTTCTAGATCCGTAATATTTCCAATTTCTGAATCAGAAGTTAAGTTGAGGTTACGAATAAGTTTGCGTTTATTTTCATCCCGCTCTAATTTTGCTCTTTCTAATTGGTTTTCGGTTTGGGTATAAAGTGCATTCCATTGATTGATTTCAAAATTTTCAGCTAGACCAAGTCCTGTTTTTTGCTTTGTTAAATCACGGATATTTTTTGTGTTTTTTAAAAGTTGTTCGAACGTTGTAGTAGAGGAGTCCGATACCGAATAATTCCAATAATCCACAAGGGCAGCTACAATCGTATTGGAAAGTCGAAGTGATAAATCTTCTTTTGTAATTTCGGATTGGTTTTTCAAAATCTTTTGGTTATTTCTGTCTTGTAAGCCAAATGTGTTTTTGAGCAGGTCTTGCGATATGGTTGCTGTGATAGCACCCGTATACAAAGGAGGAATGGCTAATCCGCGGAAGCCGCTAGGACTCTTCAATGGATCTTCGAAAGCGTTATTATCAAATCGTTGCGTGCTCGCATCAATTTTAAAATAGGTTCCCGTATTGAAGATTTTTTCTATCCCCATATTATAACGATTGGTTTGACTTTTGGTTCCCGAAAGAAGGTTTGCCTGGTTGTAGGGGAGTTTACTTTCTACTATTTCGGCACCACCCACTAATCTCCAAGAATACTTGGATTCGGATTTCATGAATCCAGAATCATATTTTACCAATTCATATTTTGCATTGCGAATCGTTGGATTAAACTCAACAGAGCGCTGGACAGTTTCCTTGAGAGTAAGCTTTAAAACCTTTTTAGGTTTCTCGTCTCCCTTTACAGGTTTGCCATTATCCTCTGCCAATTTCTGAGTTTCCTCGGCTATTGTTTTCTCTGCATACGCAGGATTAACCGTTACTGCTAAAATCATTGCTAAAAAAATAATTCTAAAATTCATAATTCTCCTTCTACCTCACCTAACCCCACATCTTTTTGTATTGTCAGATTCTAATAAGTAGCCCTTCCCTCCTTAAAGGCGAAGCCAGGACTTCTAGGAATTCTACAAGAACTAAAAGATTTGGGGTGAGGTCAAGTCAAGTCTATTTCCCTAAAACTTTTTTCATGGTTGAGCCCATGTCGGCAGGGGAAACACAAACGTGAATGCCTGCATTTTTCATAGCATTCATTTTAGATTGTGCTGTTCCCATACCACCTGTGATAATTGCTCCAGCATGCCCCATACGTTTTCCAGGAGGTGCAGTCTGACCTGCGATGAAACCGACTATCGGCTTTTTAATGTTAGCCTTAACGAAAGCAGCCGCTTCTTCTTCTGCTGTTCCACCGATCTCTCCAATCATGATAATTCCATCTGTATCAGGATCTTTATTTAAAAGATCGAGTGCATCAATATGGCTCATTCCAATGATTGGATCTCCGCCGATACCGATACAAGTGGATTGACCAAGACCAACGTTTGTTAATTGACCGACTGCTTCATAGGTTAGAGTTCCTGACTTGGAGACAACACCGATTCGCCCCTCTTTGTGAATGAAGCCAGGCATAATACCGATTTTGCACTTACCCGGACTGATAACACCCGGACAGTTTGGACCCACTAATTTAGTCTTAGAGCTTTTTAGAACGTTATACACTCTAGTCATATCATGAACTGGAATGCCTTCTGTGATGCAGATAATAAGAGGAATTCCGGCAAATATCCCTTCGAGGATTGCATCAGCAGCAAAAGCAGGAGGAACAAAGATTGCGCTTACATTAGCTCCTTCTTGTTTCATTGCGTCTTTTAATGTGTTGAAAACAGGAACGCCATGATCACTTAATGTTCCACCTTTTCCTGGAGTTACTCCTGCTACAACTTTTGAACCATAGGGAGTGTTGTATTCAATCATTTGAGTTGTGTGGAATGAGCCTTCTTTTCCAGTGATTCCTTGCACTACGATTTTAGTATTTTTATCTAATAAAACTGACATTGTTTTTTCCTAGTAATTATTTACCCAATAATTTTGGGATTTTTTCTGCTGCATCAAGTAATTCGTCTGCGACTATGATTGCTAATCCGCTGTCTGCTAGAATTTTCTTGCCTTCTTCTGAATTAGTGCCCTTTAAACGAACCATGATCGGAACTTTTATATTAACCGCTTTGGCAGCTTCTAAGATTCCAAGTGCAACACGGTCACATCGGACAATACCACCGAAGATATTTACGAAGATTGCTTTTACATTAGGATCTCCTAATATGATTTTAAATCCATTCGTAACAGTAACAACATTAGCCCCACCGCCAACATCTAGGAAGTTAGCAGGCTCTGCACCGGCTAGTTTAATAATGTCCATCGTAGCCATCGCAAGACCAGCACCATTTACCATACAACCAATATTGCCATCTAGTTTTACATAATTTAGATGAAACTCGGCTGCTTGTAATTCTAAAGGATCCTCTTCGGTCTTATCATGGTAAGCCATATTTTCTGGATGACGATAGGCTGCGTTATCATCGAAGGTCATTTTACAATCGCCAGCTACGATTTGATTTTGCTTTGTGAGGATAAGAGGGTTTATCTCGAGGAGTGAACAATCTTCTTTCATATAAGCTTCATAGAGTGCAGTAAAGAATGGAACTGCTGACTTGACTGCTTCCGAATTAAGACCTAGACTATAAGCTATTTCACGTGCCTGGTTTGGCTGAATTCCAACTCCCGTATCAATTTCAATTTTGGTAATTTTTTCAGGGTGTTTTTCTGCTACTTCTTCAATGTCCATACCGCCTTCGCGGGAAGCCATTACAATTGCTTTTTTTGCGGAACGATCTAATAGCAAGCTTATATAAAACTCTCTATCGATATCAATGCCTTGTTCTAGATAAACTTTCAGAACTCTTTTTCCTTCGGGACCTGTTTGGTGAGTGATAAGTTGCATTCCCAGAATTTTATTTATAGCGGCTAACGCATCATCTTGGTCCTAGTAACTTTTACGCCACCACCTTTGCCTCGCCCACCTGCGTGGATTTGCGCTTTTACTACAACGATGGGAGAATGTTTAGAGACTTCTTCATATGCCCTTAGTCCTTCTTCCTTTGTTTCAATGACTACACCGAATGGAACGCTGACTTTGTGTCTGCGTAATACTTCTTTTGCCTGGTATTCGTGAATTTTCATAATACATTCCTGATTTAAGATAAAAGAGCGCAATTTCGCGCCTATGATATACAGTTTTTGGTATAACTATATTGTCAGCTAAAAAAAATGAATGGGCAGATGAGACAGAAGTGCAAGATTATTTTGTAAATTGCACTTCGAACGAGTCTATATGTTAATAAAAAAATATCTAGTTAAAATGAGTTGGGTGTAATTAGTATTTGAATGAAATGATATGCCTAATAAATTACATTGTATGAAACTTAGCACTAGGCTTAACCTAATTATTGGAACAACGCTGGCGGTTTTTTGGGGGTTTGCAGTCGTCATCGGAATTTTTATTCAGAACTATCATACAGACGAAATCGTAAAAGACCAAGCAGTTCATACCGCCAATTCAGTCATGAATGGATTGAATTTATTGATGCTAAACAATGAAATGGAAAAAAGCGAATTTCTTTTGAAGCAGAGTAATAAGCTAGATGGGATGAGGGATATTTACACGATCCGCTCGAAATACGTCAACGAAGTTTTTAATAGACCTCTCGATTTTAAAGAACCCAAAGATGAAAAAGAAAAATCTGTATTGGAGAAAGGTGAAATTTTTTCAGAAAGAATTCAAGGAAAATCAGGACCTGAAATCAGGATCATCGTTCCTTATATTGCAAAGACGGATAGGCTTGGAATTAATTGCTTGGGTTGTCATAGAGTAAAGGAAGGTCAAGTGATTGGCGCTCTCAATATGGTAATGTCTATTGAGAAAGAAGAAGAATTTACAGCAAAACTAAAATATATATTTTTATTCTTAGCGATTCTTGGTGTTAGTATGGTCGTAGGAATTATTTATTATTCTACAAATAAAATGGTGAATCAGCCATTGAGTAAACTTGTGGATATATTACATCTTGTATCGAAGGGGGATTTAACTGTTAGCCTTAGACCGCATGGTGTTACAGGAGAATTAAGGGAGTTATATAATTCAATGAATCACTCGATTCAATCGTTTCGAGAAACACTAAAAGAATTAAGCTCCTCCTCAGATGAATTAAGACTTTCTAGTAAGAGCCTCAGTGAATCGGCTGATTTAATTCTTACCAATTCAAAAAATCAAATTGAATCTGTGGATAAATCTTATTATTCGCTAGAAAATCTATCCGAGAATTCAGGGAATGTGGGACGTCATTCAGAGAAGCAAGCTCTCCTTTCCGATGAAGCATCTTCTAGAATGAATGAACTGACTGACTCAATCGAGAAAATGAACTCCGATATAAACTCTATTCGTAAAGAACAAAATTTATCGGCTACTCAGATTAAACAAAGCCATGAATCACTTGAAATGATTAAAGTTAATATGGAAGAGATTAATTCCAGTGCAAGAGGAATTTCTGATATACTCGGAACTATCAATGAAATAGCCGATCAAACACAGCTTCTTTCGCTTAACGCTTCCATTGAAGCAGCAAGAGTGGGAGAAATGGGAAGAGGTTTCGCGGTAGTAGCCCAGGAAATTCGAAAGCTTGCAGAAAGCTCAACGCTCGCGGCGGAAAATGTCAGAAAATTAATTTCTCAAAATCTTTCCATTATTCATAAGGGTTCTCTTTCTATGGATGGAGTAAGTTCTAATCTTTTGCAAATGTTTGAAGCAATTGAAGTGAATACGAAGCGTATCAATCTAGTCGCAGAAGAATTTGTCCATCAAACAGAAAGCATTGCAAATTCGAATAAAAAGATTCAAGAGCTAGATGAATTATCGAAAGAAATTAAAGGCTATTCGATGAGTCAATATGATGCAAATCTGAAAATCAAGGACTCGTTTGGCGTTATCCGCGAAAACTCAAATGAGTTCATTGATATTTCTAAGGAATTAAATGATAGATCGGCTCGATTCAAACAAGAATCAATCAAGCTCGAATCTATCATAAAGAAGTTTAAGTTTTAGTTTATTCCGGTCGCATGAGCGGAAAATAGATAGTATCCCGAATGGATGCGGAATCAGTGAGTAGCATGACAAGTCTGTCAATACCGATTCCAAGTCCACCTGTTGGAGGCATTCCATATTCCAGTGCGCGAATATAATCACTATCCATCATAAATGCTTCGTCATCACCTTCTTCTCTCATTTTCACTTGCTCTTCGAAACGTGCTTTTTGATCGAATGGATCGTTTAGCTCCGAGAAAGCATTTCCGATTTCGCGTCCTACAATATAGGGCTCAAATCGTTCAACATAGTTTGGATCATCTTCTCTGGATTTTGCCAATGGGGAAAGCTCTTTCGGAAAATCAGTGATAAAGATTGGCTGAATTAAATTTGGCTCTACTTTTTCTGAAAAGACTTCGTCAGCAATTTTCCAAATGGAAGTTGTTTCCTCACATTTGATTCCGATTTTCTTGGCTTTTTCTTTTGCTTCGTCTAATGTTTTGATTGTAGAAAAATCGATTCCAGAATATTCTTTGATGATACCAACGTATGTCTTACGATTCCAAGGTGGGGTTAAATCAATATTATCCTGTCCGTATTTGAATTTTAAACCTTTACCAATCGCATTGGCTACATGCACTATCATTCTTTCGCAAAGTTGTAGCATTGTTTCCATATCACCATAAGCCATATAAGCTTCCATCATTGTGAATTCCGGGTTGTGTTTAATGGAAATTCCTTCGTTTCTAAAATTACGATTGAGTTCGAAGACTCTATCCATTCCGCCTACGATTAGTCGTTTAAGATAAAGCTCAGGTGCAATTCTTAAAAACAATTGCATATCAAGTGCGTTATGATGTGTCGCGAAAGGTCTTGCTGCCGCACCACCTGCAATTGATTGCATCATTGGAGTTTCTACTTCGAGAAATCCATCTTTCGTAAGAAAGTTACGAATTTCAGCGATGATTTTACTGCGCATAATGAATGTTTCGCGCACATGATCATTTACTACTAAATCAACATAGCGCATACGGTATCTTAGCTCTTTGTCTGCAAATGCGTCAAACACGACACCGTCTTTTTCTTTTGCGATTGGAAGAGGGCGAATGCATTTTGCTAAGAGTTGGAATTTAGTTACATGTATAGAAATTTCACCAGTCTTTGTTGTGAATAAATATCCTTCTACACCTAATTGATCCCCTAAATCGAGAGTCTTAAAAATATGATACTGAGTATCTCCCAAATCTTTTTCGGAAGCGTATAATTGTATTATGCCGTCACGGTCTTTTAAATGTGCAAAGCTAGCTTTGCCCATGATTCGTTTGGATTGAACTCGACCTGCAAGTTTGTGAATGATATGAACCTTACTAACATCAACGTCTGGTGTTTTTTCTTTCTCCATTTTTTGGAGGGTTTCGTTTTCATTCATTATAAGAGTATAATTATTAATTAACTCTTTGGAATGACTGTCAGGAAAAAAACGGATCGGGTAGGGATTGATTCCTAATTTCTTAAGCTCTTCTACTTTCTCAATTCGTTGGTCAATTAATTCGTTATGCTCTAATTCGTGTTCATTCATATTAATAAGCAAACTTTAAGATTTAAGCAAAGAGTCAAGGGAAAAAACAGAGATTACCGCCAGTATAACCAATACAGAGTGTTACCCGTATCTTTTCTTTTAGTTGCTGATGCATGAAGTATAATAGGAGTAATAATCTCAAGTAGGCTATCAAAGATACTCAAATCGGCGTTTTTAGTATCTTTGATAGTATTGTTGATATTATCCTTAATAGTATCCTAGATACAAAGGAAAGTAAAAGGAAGCTTGATATTGGGGGCTTTTATAAGTAGTAGGAACTTTTCAAGATTACCACCGATGGACATGCGTTGGTCGCGAATACTTGGAGCGAAGGGGGGACTGAACACCGATGTGTTGGAAGCTGTTACCCCGGTCATTTCGAACCTCGCGTATGCTACTGGTTTTTTCAGGGAAATATTGCCGAGCGTGAGAAATCTATTGGGCAAAGAAACGAAGATGGAAAGAAAGATTATTTACCACGAAGAACACGAAGTTCACGAAGAAGGAAAGAATGACTCGCATTGATGTTTTATGCTTAGCGGTTTAATCAAATAGATGTCGTGTAATTACAATTAGCGTACAATAAAAAGGAGAAAACTATGGAAGAAATAGATGGACTAGCATTAGTAGAGTTACTTAAAGAGACTTATTCAGCAGATAATAATTTACAATTGTCGAGAAAAATCGGAATCAATGCTGCTACTGTCGGAAATTGGGAAAAAAGTAAACTATCAAAAACACTTATCAAAAATTTTATGAAATCAATAATTAAAAAAGAGCGAAATACTATTATTGGGACTGATTTTATTGATTATGCCAAACTAAATACAATAAAGATACTGACACTAGCATTTCAGACTTTCTAGGAATAACTCAACCTGCTATTGTGAATTGGAGAAAAAAAGGTCTTACTATTCGTTCTATATATGAAGTTCTCGAAAAATCTAAAACTGCTCATACAAAAACAATTGTTTCGCCAGTAATTGATTTTTTTCCTATCGATCAAATGAAATCCAGTCAAGGAAAGAATTATGAAATTTTAGATAAAAAAAAAGAAAATCAAGAAGCGCTTCGCAATGAACTAAATAGTCACTATGGAATTTACATGTTTTATGATTCAAGAGGAAATTCAATTTACGTTGGGAAGGCAAAAGATCAAACTTTATGGAAAGAAATGAATTTTGCTTATAACCGTGACAGGAGTAGTCAGACTATAAAATGTGTCCCACACCTTAAAATTAATCGCTTCAATGCGGAAGAAGAAAAGAAAAGACAAATTAAAGTAACAAAAGTTTTTTTACATGATATTGCCGTTTATTTTTCAGCGTATAAGGTGGATACACATTTTATTGATAATCTTGAGGCAGCAATTATTAGGATGTTTCCTAATAATCTTTTTAATTCGAAAGTAGAAAAATTTAAAGGTTTAAAATGAACGCTTTATATAGTAATTGCATCTGCACCTAACAAAGAGTGAGCCACTGCGAAGCCAAGAGAAGATGTGGCTTCTTGCTCCGAGCCGGTATAATTGTGTTAGCCACACTTTGTAGTTTTCTTGTCAGACTCATGCAAGTTCGGTGCCTTTACTACTGTTACAGGACAATGCTAGTAGTTGGTCGGCTTGGAGACATGACTTTAAAACTCAAAAGGTGCTACCGCTCTTTCGAGTTTTAAAGTCATGTCGGATACTCTTAACGTTATGCGAAAGAAAATCGAGAACTACAAAGAGTTTTTAAAATTTTAGAGGAATTACTGTTAATATGATTGATGAATTAGTGAAAGACGTCTATGCAAAATTTGGTTTAGCTTATTACTTAACAGAATGTATTCATCGGAATTTATGTAATATTTTTACTTTTAGTTCTTTTGAATCTAGTGAACATATTGTAAATGGGCGAATTGAGGAAAAATTAAATTATTCTTTCTATAAAACATTTAATCAAATCTATATTGAGACGAAAAAAGATTTACCGGATGAAATTAAAAATCAAATGGACATAGCAGTTAAAAAAAGAAATTATTTGGCTCATCATTTTTGGTTTGAAAAGGTAAACTATTTATTTAATGAAGATAAAATAGTCATTTTATTAGATGAATTAGAAAATGACTATATAAATTTTTTTGAAAGTATAGACTCACAATTAGATACTACAGCCAATTCTTTAGCCTCCAAATTGAATCTTCCAGATGCAATTTTACAAGAATCTTTAAACGAAATACTTAATGGTAAAAATTGGGACGAGATACAAACACAAAGAAAACTAAATACAAAAGAATTACTAATTGCTGTTTGGGATGTAAAAGTAAATAATGGAGTGTCGTTAATTTTTGAGTTAGCAGATAAAACCTTTTGGCAATTAACTGATATAGGTTTAGGATGGACAGAATTTAAAGAAATATCTGATACTTGGATAAGAAATAATTCTATAACTCCTCATTTGCCGGCTCATATAGAACCTAGACCAAAAAATATTAAACCGTGGGATTATGAATTAGAAATAAATAGTAAAATTTTATGGGTTAAATTATCAGAAAAAGAAAAAAAAATTAAATGGGGACTCAAAGAAAAAATAAATTAGAGTAGGAAAACTTTTACAATTTCCGATTTTCCTTCACCTAACTCTGAGTATCCACTTCGAGAGAGGACTCTATCCACTTGCACTCCAAGCCAGCTTAATTGTATAAATGAAAACTTATTAGTATACTTGATTAATATAACCACTGGTAAAGAAAACACCCATAAACGCATATTCAAACAACCCGATGTTGCATATTCAACAAAGGACAGTGCAAGCAGGTGGTCTATATTTTGTAAACCTATCAGAAATTACTTGACTAACTTTTTAATAACTGTATGGTATTCGAACAAAATTACGAGGTAATTCAATGGAAAAAATATATTAATTCTATTATTCAGTTTTCTCCTTTCGCCTTTGTTTGCGATTGAAAAAATTGAGCCTGATCCTGCCGCAGCTAAATTAGTAGGAGAGTTTATGAATGCTCTTACAATTGCAGATGAAGCTGAGCGGTTACAGGCTATTTTACCCTTAGTGCACGATAGTTTAAAAACCAAAGACAAGAAAGATTTGTTTTCCAATGTGAAACAATTTTCTTATAAGCGAGCCGTCAATATGATAAAGCTTTATAAAAATCCAGTAGAACTTGGTGATGTGCATAAGGGATCTGTATCAACAATAGGATTCAAAGAAACAGCCGAAACAGGAAGAAGAGATAAATACTTTGTTAAAAAGAAAGAAGGTATAAATGGATTACCCGCTCCTATTCATGTCTTTATTCCTGAAGGTGGTGGAGCACCTAAAATTTACGACTTCGGAGGTCTATAATAAAAATTTTTGCCACAGAATCACTGAAACAATAAGGTAAGTGCGAAAATATATTTTACCTTATTGAATCGGACTCTGTAGCAAAAATATGAAAGTCAATCATTATTATCTTTTTTAAAAAAACTTTGACATTGTAATTCATATTTAAATTCTATAAAAGACCAAAAAAGAAAACTCTGCGTCTCGGTACCGGCGCCTATGGTGAGCAAGCTAAGCGCGTCGAATCCATGGCAAAAAGAAACTCTGCAAAGGAAATATAGAAATTGAAAGTAGAATTAAAGCGTATTAACGAACCCTATCATTTTGAAGCAACGAATCAAACAGGAAATTCCATTCACATTGATGCATCTCCGCAAATTGGAGGAACAGATAAAGGTGTGCGACCAATGGAGCTTCTCCTCATGGGACTTGCTGGTTGCGCAAGCATTGATGTAATTAATATTTTACGAAAGCAAAGATTTACAATCCATGATTTCAAGGTCACTGTCGATGGTGAGCGAGAAACTGGAAAAGATGCTAATTTGTTTACTGATATCGTAGTAAATTTTTCTGTAAAAGGGGATATTGAGGAAGAAAAATTGGTGCGAGCTATTGAACTCAGTTTAGATAAATACTGTTCTGTTTCAAAGACTCTTGAGAAGACTGCAAAAATCTCATACAAGTATTTAATTGAGAGGCAAATATGAATTATCCTGAATCAGAAAATTTTGAGACAAAAGCAATTCGAATACAAACAGAGCAATCTGAAAATAGAGAGCATAGCGTTCCCATTTATATGACTTCTAGTTTTACTTTTGAGGATGCAGAACAAGCAAGGGCTCTTTTTGCAGATGAAATTCCTGGAAATATTTACACTCGTTTCTCCAATCCGAATAACAGTGAGTTTGTGCAAAAAGTATGTGCATTGGAGAGAGCAGAAGATGGAATCGCTACTGCTTCCGGTATGTCTGCGGTTTATACAAGTCTTGCGGGAATTTTAAAATCAGGAGATCATATTCTTGTCTCAAGATCAGTCTTTGGGTCTACTCATCAAATTCTAACTCAAATATTTCCTCGAGTTGGAATTCAGTTTACCTATGCGGATATTGCAAAACCCGAAGATTGGGAAGCTCTCATTCAAAAAAATACTAGAATGGTATTTGTAGAGACTCCCTCCAATCCTTCACTAGATTTAATAGATTTAGAGTGGCTTGGAAAATTAACCAAGAAACACAATTTAATTTTGAATGTTGACAATTGTTTTTGCACCCCATATTTGCAGCAACCAATTCAGTATGGCGCAGATTTGGTTATTCATTCAGGAACCAAATACATGGACGGGCAAGGTAGAGCAATCGGTGGAGTCATTGTAGGTAGAAAAGATTTAATCCAAGAAATCCGTTTTTTTGCCAGACACACAGGTCCTTCTCTTTCTCCTATGAATGCTTGGATTCTTTCTAAGAGTCTCGAAACACTCGCAATTCGTATGGAGCGTCATTCGCATAACGCATTAAAATTGGCTGAATTCTTGGAAATTCACTCCGATGTGGCTAAAGTTATTTACCCGTTCTTACCTTCTCACCCTCAAAATGAATTAGCTAGAAGACAAATGAAATTAGGCGGAGGTATTGTAAGCTTTCTTGTAAAAGGCGGAATTGAGAGAGGTAGAAGATTTTTAAACTCACTTGAAATGTTTTCACACACAGCAAACCTTGGGGATACTCGCACAATTGCAACGCATCCAGCTTCAACAACGCATTCAAAATTAACAGATACAGAGCGTGCGTTAGTTGGCATTGCACCAGGACTTATTCGAATTTCGGTTGGACTTGAACATATAGAGGATATTATTAGGGAAGTGAAGGATGCATTGGAGAAATCCAGATAGCTCTTCTTCGATTCTCTACCCTGAATGGTTCATCTCCGATTAGATTTCCCTGATAGGTTTATTTGTAATAGGACTGGTTGAAATTCTAAAAATTCTGTCAAATGCCTATTAGAGTTGTTGAAAAATTCATTTTAAAATACGCTTCTTAAAACCTAGGTGTAAATTCCAGAGTCCACACGAAATCCAGAAAACTAATTCTGAAAATCCGATTTTAATATTTCGAAAAACATTGGTAGTAATACTAAAGCGTTTAACTCCAGCTATTGTATTTTCAATTAAAACTCTTTTCTTGCTTATGAGCTTATTTTTCTTTTTGTCGATGGGTTTAAGTTCTTTACCTTTTGGTTTCTTTTTCGGCTTAACGATATTTGCCTTTGGATAATCTTTTTCAATGCCTTCGAATCCATTATCCATAAGACAAGAAATATCCTTTGGTATCGAACTGATGAAATCGGTATCACGTGCATTTGTTATATCATGCGTTTTTCCGGAAATAGTTTCAGATAAAAACAAAATTCCTTTCTGTTTATTTGTTAAAATTAAATTCTTGGCACTGCAGCATCTTTCAATGATCCAATATATCTCGTGACTGATGGAACCAATCTATTTGTAGCTGATAAGACTAATAATGTGATTCGAAAGATTGTGATCGCAACCGCAGTCGTAACTACTTTATCAGGACCGTCTACTGCAATAGCGGGGGGGTATACTAACAACTCGGTATTCAGTAGTGCCTTGTTTGATAAACCAACTGGGATTGTATCGGACGGAAATAAATTATACATCATGGACTCAAAGAATTTTACGATTCGACTAATTCAGTGAACAAAGGATATGTTTTCAAAAAAAGAAAACCGAGCCTTACAATAAACATTCCCTGTATAATCTTAAAATAAGTGAAACGTAAATCTACTTATACTCTTCTTAATGTTTATCGCATAAGTATGTGGTCTGCTTATCAAACTTTTCTATTTGGGAAGTCTATTGGTTGTTATCGTAGGATTCAATTACTAACTTAATGAAATCATAAAAGCTAGGAAAAAGCATGTTATAATTTTGTTTCATAAATATTTTCAAGTTCGTATTAAAGGGTTCACAATTATTTTTATCGTAGTAATGCATATTAACCTCATGATAGTAATTCATTGTATCATTGGAAAAATCAATTGGATATAGGTCTAATTGTAGCACGAATGAATTTGTAAAATCTAAAATTGCAAATTTCTTTGCTATAGTTGATTGAGTCAAATAGTAAGTAGTTTCATTTACTATGAACAGAGGCTTTATTAATTCATCCTTATC